>DATFCH010000187.1:0-6941 GCA_035253345.1 Nitrososphaeraceae archaeon | reverse complement strand
TTGTATGTTAAATTAATATATTTATATTAATACATATGATTTTTTTCATATGTTGATATACTTCATTAAATTTTTTAGAAAATTATTCTGATAAATATTCTGATAAATTGAAACTTTTTTCTCCTGGAATCTTTGCAATTTCGAACCCATCTCTAACTTTTAATAATGTAGCTGTCGCATCAATTCCTACCTTTGTCGTTAGTAAATTAATTTGATCACTAGATGGATCAAGGCTAGATCCTTTTGCATTTTGAATAATAATCATATCCTTATCTGCTTGGAACCTTGTAGATATTGCATATTCTACTTCAACTGGATTTGTAGGATCGATATCTTCATCAACTACTATTGCAATTTTAAGTGATGGATGAGCTGCAAATGCCGCAAGTAAAGCATTTTTGGATTCACCTTCGACTCTCTTTTTTAGTTGTATTATAGCTGTTAGCCAATTACTTCCTCCATCCGTTAGCAACACTTGTAAAGTATTCGGAACTACATTTTTTACATGATCCATCATCTTTGATTCAACAGGAAGGCCCATCAATAAACGATGTTCTGAATAACCAGGCAATATATCATGGAAAATAGCATTATCTCTAAATCTTATTTTATCTAATTCAAAAACTGGTTGCTGTCTTTTAAAATCATATGTTTTTAACATCTCTACCATCCATTCCTCGTGAGTTTTATCATACAAGATTTTTCCTTCTAATACTATTTCCGACATTACAGGAATCAGAAGATTCGAATAATTATTAATAGATAATTGAAGATTTCCATCCAATATTGTATTTGCTATATACATTTCATCTATTCCATATGATGCTTGATAAGCTGCTGCTATGTTAACTGCTGGATGAACTCCTATCACTATTGCAACTTTCAAATCTTCTTTATGTTCTTTCGAATACATAAAGCATTTATGTAAATGTCTTCCCTCTACCATTCTTATCACCATATTTTTCTCATCTAATTTTAATAACCTATGAGTAGATGAATTCTGACTATTATTTTCTTGATCCTTCGCATACACAATTGATGAAGTTATATATGGTCCAGCATCCTTTTCAAAATGTGTAACAATCGGAAGAATAGATAAACTATTTGATGAATTTTGATAATATTGCGGTATATTATTTACTATTTTTACATTAATATTCTTATTATTTATAGATTTATTAATGATTTTATGAATATCATTATTTTCTTTTGATCCCATAGCCATTGCAAATCTTTTCCTTGTTCCAATAAGATTACTTATAACTGGAATAGATTTATTTTCGACATTTTCAAATACTACTGCTTTATTACCATCAAGTTTACTAACTATTGCTGGTAATTCAAATGTACTAGCAACTCGCTTTTTAATTCTAATAATTTCGCTTTCATCTTCTAGAAGTTCTATAAATTCTCTAAGGTCATTATGCATATAATTAATTCCAGATTTACTTTTTTTCATCATTTTCATTCTTTGTTTTAATCATACTTAGTATCTCACCCATAATTGTTTTCATACTATTAATATCTAATTGTGTTTTTGTATATATAGAAACTAAGCAAATTCCATTTATCATCAATGATATTCTTTGAGCAATAGAATTAATGAAAATTGAATCGAATTTACTAGGTATTATTATAGCTGATGTTACTTTGTTTGATACACTAGATGATATGGTAATGGACCCTATTCTATCAGAATTTTCTGATATTATTATAAAACAGCCATTTTCAAAAAAAATCAATTTTATATTAACTGTTCTTTTATTGTCTAATTGAAGAAATTTAACTAATGTATTATCTTTTTCTTCCATTTTTATAATATACTACTCATTAAACCAATATCATTTTTCTTAAATAGATTAATAATATATGTAAAAATTTATAGATATTTGTAGTACAGTTATTACGATATCTTTTTATAAATTTTAACAAATTATAAAATTATCATAACAATTGAGATTAATTAATATCTATAAACTCATATGTCAATTGAGTTCACCTTTTTATTATTTATTACCGTGATGATTAATTATAGCCAAGCTTTGGATTAAATGTCTTGCCGCTTCTAAAAGCAATTAGTCTAGCTGATGATTTATCTTTAAGTATCCTTCTATTACTCTCGCTATTTTGTACAGAGGAAGTTCCATGTTCATTTACTATCTCAACATGAACTAAATCCTTAAATTTAGATTTTATTAAGAATGCGATACTTCTAGCCATACTAATATTACCATTTCCTATTCTTACAATTTTTTTCTTTGCATGTATTTCCGAGAGTATAGTAATGATGAAATTCATAGCTGATTCAATTGTAGATAATACTACAGTTTCAATCTCATCATATAAATAGAAAATTGATATACCTATCCTATTTCCTGGATCGATACCAATTATTAATTGATCATATGTATTAGTTTTTATCAATTTCTTTAATATTTTAGCCTTTATTATTACAGGATCATCGTTTAATTCTGAATCGATCATTATATTTCTTTTTTTGAATATAGGAGATTCTTCCTTGGATGTAATTATAAATTTTGAATAAGAGTTTAGGGCTTCAGAAGGTGACAATTCTTCATAATTTAAATGAAGTGATTTAAGAATATTAATAATCTTATAATATGATTTGGCATTAAGTGTAGCAACTGTAATTTTTTGATTGATTGTCTCCCTCATTAAGGGTAATTCACTAATTCTTTATCACTAATTAGTATTAAATGTTATCGAATCAATTGAATTTATATCGTTATTTCATTGTGCTGTATTTTACGAATAAGAATACTGTTTAATATTGTGACCACTTCATTTAATTTTTTTTATCTATTATTTACTGTTATAATTTAGTGGAAACAACTTCAATAATATATGAAAATACATAAAATGGTTATGAAAAAAAGAAGAAGTACCTAGACCAAATATTTCTTTCGTAAATTTATTATTCATTAATATTTTACTAGATACCAACATAAACGTTCTCTAATATAGCATAATTATTGTTAATAAATTAATACTAAAACGGTCTTAATAGTTAGAAAATCAACTAAATAAACACCATACTATAACTATTTGTTATTATTAATAATAACTCAATAAATTAAACTAATGCGAATTAATAATTTGTATAACTCATAAAGTATTATTTTTAATTATTTGTACGTTTTGCAACTACAATACAATACAATCATTGTAGTGATAATTTATTCAAAATACATTAATTTTTTAGAAACTATCCTTGCATCAATACAACAAATATAATAAATATAATTGTGTTTCTATATTATATATTTAGATATCACAGAAATTTAAGTTTATGTGATTTTTTAAACATATCTTGTGATGATCTTTTCTATATTTCATATCGATGGGATTGAAACAACTATATTTTCGTATATATACTCATTAATCAGTCGTGGAATCAAATATGAGGTCACAGAAATCGCATATGTATCAATTCGAATCGATTGTAAATGATAACCTTTTATGGATAGATGTAAGAAACCCGACCCGTCAAATAATGAATAAGCTTGGAGAACAATATTCTTTTCACGAGTTAAATATTGAGGATTGCCTCTCAAAAACTCAAATACCAAAGATTGACAAATATGATGATCATGTTTTTGTTATTCTGCACTTTCCGGCTGGAACTACTGATGAGAAAATACCAAGAGTTACTCAATTATCTATATTTATTGGAACAAATTATTTAATTACAGTACATCAAGGTGACCTTAAACCTTTAGTAGAAATGTTTGATTTATGTAAAAAAGAAGAAAATCAGGAATTTCGTCAAGTAATGATGGGGAAGTCTTCTGGTTATTTATTACATACTATTATAGATGCATTGGTAGATGATCTTTTTCACATTCTAATGAAAGTAATAGGAAATTTAGATGATATCGAAGACGCGGTGTATGATGAAAAGATAGGTATCGCTAAAGAAATTTCTCATCTTAGAAGGGAAATAACTACAATTAGACGAGTATTAATCCCGTTAAAGAGAATAATTATAAGCCTTACCAGAGACATACAAAAATTCTCTGAAGAAGATCTCACCCCTTATTTTGACGATATTAAAGATCATATTGATAAAGTTTTAGATACTTTGGAGGAGTCAAAAGAAACCATAGAAATTTATAAAGATACCGATTTTATGTTGAGTACAGAAAAAACAAATAAAATTATAGCAATGTTGACAGTAGTTTTTACATTGTCAATTCCAATAACTGTCGTTAGTACAATATACGGTATGAATATTTCTCTTCCAGGTTCAGATCAATTTCAATTCTTTGGGGAATTTACGACTTTGATATTATTGGTTTTAATTTCAACTATAATTACACTTATAATGTTTATATTATTTCGTAGATTAGGATGGCTAGGAGAATTTAGTCGTTTCTAGTCTATTCTTTTAATATGTTACCCATAGAATTATTAAGAACAAAGATAACTAATAAAGGAAAAAGGATCGTGCCTTTGTTTTGTTTACCTTCTACCGATAACGTCTTATTAGCTCAAAAATTAATAACAGAATTTGATCTCGCTAATAATAAAAAAGAGACAAAAGGAGATCTACAAAAAAGGTTATCAATATATGAGAATAGCTATGATGATTTTAAGCTAATTCGAGGATTGATTGTATTATTAGAAAGACGATGTATTTTCAAAATTAATGATTCTCTTTATTCAGAGAAGAAAGCCGAAGATTTTGGAACTAAAATGCCCTCTTCTTTTTCAATACGTAAGATTTTATTTGAGGAATCTTCAAAAATTGGATTACCTATAGATAATATTCAAAGAAAAAAAATTTTTCAGACTGTTGCTTTAAAATTAGATGTTGATGTTAACGACCTAGAAAAAATAATGTGGATAGATCAAGAAGATTATATGATTCTCGAAAACTTTACTTTGATTGAACCAATAGATTTGCTAGGAGTATATAATTTAGCAATTTTACAGACGCTATTATTTAATTCCGTTAATTTTGAATTTACCATAAAAGGAGGAACAAATTGGAAACGAGTATTAAGAACTATTAAAAGATTTGGACTGATGTATAATCTTCAAAAAGTTTACAATAAAGAGAACAATTTCAAAGAAATTCCATATAATAAAACTAAACAAGAAATAATAAATAATGATGATGATTCGAAATTGTATTTGGATGACAATATAATATGCTCAATAGACGGACCTTTGAGTATATTCAAATTAACTAATAAATATGGCTCATCGATAGCAAAAGTAATCCCTAAAATTATTTCATCCCATGAATGGAATATTAAAGCATTAATTATTAAAAATAGTATTTCGGGAAGAAAGTTATATGAATTTAATCTTTCATCGGATAGTGGTATAGATATTAATAATAATGTAAATAATATATTTAATAAGGGGCGTCAATTTGAAGATTCCAGTTCAAATAGTCTTGATTTTGATAGTTCTGTTGAAACAAAATTTGCTACCCAATTTGAAAAATTTAAAACAGGTTGGAAACTTATAAGAGAACCTCATCCTTTAATATTACCTAATGGAAAAGCCTTTATTCCTGATTTTCTTTTTGAAAAATATGATAATAAAGTATATTTTGAAATAATAGGATTTTGGACACCACAATATTTAGAAAGAAAATTTAAAAAAATTAATGAAATTATGAAAATAAATGATCAAAGTAAATACGATATTTTAATAGCAGTAAATGAGAATAATTTTGTATCTGAAAATAGTGAACTTAAGAAGATATTATCAAATGATATATTAAATGATAATGCAATAACAATATATAAAAAAGACGTAATCCCTATGAAAAAAATTATTTCCTATTTGAAATTTACAGAAAATAGAATCATGAATCAAAATCTTGAAACATACAGATCTACAATTACAGATTATATAATAGATCTTCTAAATAAAAACTATGAATTAATTAATTTAGAAGAAATTTCTAAATTATATAATGTATCCATTGATTCTTTATACGAAATTATTTCAAAGCTACCTGCAAATAGTCATACTAAAAACTATATCATTCAGAATTCTTTATTAATTTCAAAAGAAAAACTAAACAGAATAAAAGATGAAATTGGTAATAATGATAATTTAATGAAAATACAAGAGATTTTTGAAAATAATAATATTCCTACTCAATATACCATTGATATTCTTAACCATATGGGATTTGAAGTTTTATGGAGAGGAATAGATTCATCAAATATAACAATCAAACGAAAAAAATGAAATCCTAATTTATTATACTAAAACATTGTGAAATCTTATTGAAATATTTAAATTTATGATGCAAATTAGTTAATATTAGAATATGAAAAATATAGAGAATATCAAGATTAATAATAATTCATGGTTACAAAATATTTCCGGAAACTGGCGCGATATAGCATGTCCTTGCGGTAGTTATTATCACTTTAATGGAATCCTTGAAGAATTATTTGATTGGGAGAATGTGCATTTAAGACATATGGCGTCAGATTATGCTAATCATGCAATGATATCTTTTTATCCAAAGGATATGGTTATTTTTTACCATTCTAAAACTGGATATGTCGTTGAACGAAGGAGACATAAGATTTGCGAATTGGAAGAAATTAAAAATGCATGGATTCATGGAAAAATAACAATTACAGGTGCTTAAACTTTATAATATGGTTATAGAGTTTATTAAACATAGTATTTTTTGGCTCTATCAACTTAGCAAAAGATCTATAGCTGTGAATGTTACAATTATCATGTTGTAATTTTTCAATTATATATATCCATCATAAATATTTATGTGTTTAGATATTGGTCACGATTTATAATTAGTAAATAAAGTAGTATATCAATAGTATACATCAATCAAACACGATTAACTCTAATCTCGGTCAATGATAATGTTAGTGATAGTCGATTTAAGAGAAATAATTATTATATTAAGATACTATAATAAA
>DATFCH010000186.1:0-13061 GCA_035253345.1 Nitrososphaeraceae archaeon | reverse complement strand
TCTGCTAAAACATATACATTATAAAGTCAAAGAATTTACTTTGATCATCTTTTAATATTTAGGAGACGAGGAACAAAACATGTCAAATAATAACCAAAATAATAATTGTTTTCACCTTAGCAAAGTTAATGAAAATATAAAGGGAAACACTAAAGGTTGTGGAATGTGAAAAAATAGGCTCAGATTGGGTTCATATACGTCTTTGTCTTTCATGTGGACATGTTGGTTGCTGCGATTCTTCTGTGAATAAACATGGTACAAAACATTTTCAAGAAACCGATCATCATCTTATAAAACCATATGAACCCGGAGAAGATTGGAAATGGTGTTATGAAGACAAGATCTTTATAAAACAAGGGGAGTAGTCAAAGATGAGCAATAATAATGACAATAAAGAATCAATTAAAAATAAACCAATGATTGTTTCATTATCAAATGGTCCGTTATATTTAATCAATGATAGAGAGGCTAAAGTCGTGGAAAATCTTGTGAATTCAAAGGATGAAAAACTATCAAATATTCAAGGAATAGCTTTGTGTAGATGCGGAGCATCAAAAAATAAGCCTTTTTGCGATGGCACTCACAGTATAATAGGATTTTCAAGTAAAAATAATAATAAATCTATTAATGACAATAACGATAAAAATAAAAACGATTCAAAAGGAAAAAGAAAAAGCTATGTTGGCAAAAATATAACAATTCATGATAATAGGAGTATTTGTTCTCATGCGGCTGAATGTGTAAATAACTTACCTTCAACATTTCGATTAAAACAACGACCTTGGATAAATCCAGATGATGAAACAATAGGAATAGAAAAAATTATCGAAACTATAAGGAAATGCCCTTCAGGTGCATTGAGCTATTCGATTGACAATATTGAATACAGAGATTATAATGGAGAGCCATTGGTTAAAGTAAGTAAAGATGGACCTTATTTGGTAAGTGGAGGAATAGAACTCATAACAGAGGAAGCAGAATTTCCTACCTATGCATCAAAAGAACATTATACCCTTTGCAGATGTGGTGCCTCAAATAACAAACCATTTTGTGATGGTTCTCATAGTACTAAAATTTAAAGATAATAAAAACTAACTATTATCATATTTGTGGATTGTATCAATTTGTAATTATTCTCAGCTCATGAAAATCCAATAGTAGCTCCATAGCTGGAATAAAGAGTTATCAGAATAATGGTATATCTATAAATTATGAAGATATATACAATAAATATACAAAGACTCAGATTACCATCAGATAATGTTAATTCTTTATTGCCAACATCTTTTTTCGTTACCAAATCAAAATAATACTATTATCAATGGGATTCTCATTCATCAACTCCTTCAAGATAAATATAAACAATAAATCTTACACATCATCAAAAACAGAAAAAAATATTATATGAATAATTTAGAAGGTCAAGTGAAATATTCATTAGGTCATTTGGCGATCAGTCGCTTGATAAGTGCCTCAGCTACAGCTCTAGCACTTCCTGGGTTCTGACCTGTAATAAGGCGTCCATCTTCAATCACATGAACTTCAAATGGTTTGTTAGCCTTGCTGTATTGTGCCCCCATCTTCTTTAATTCTTCTTCCAAGTTGAAAGGGACGGCATCGTCTCTTTTTGCCAAAACCTCTTCAGGCCAAGAGAAACCAGTTACTTTCTTACCTTTAACTAATGGTTCTCCAGTGCTTAGATTCACATTGAGGAGACCTGTTGCACCGTGACATACTGTTGAAACAAATCTATCAGTCTCATAGAACCTTGCCATTAAATCTTCTAGGTCCTTGCTTTGGCGAAAGTCAAACATAGTTCCATGTCCACCAGTAAGATATATGGCGTCATAATCCTCTACTTTAACATCAGCAACTTTCTCGGTATCCTCAAGAAGATCCATAAATTGCCTATCTCTGTAACGTTTTTCAGTGTCCATTTCTGCCAAGACTTCATGAGCTAGGCTCTCTGGATCAATAGGAACCTGGCCACCTGCTGGACTAGCTATATCCATTGAAAATCCAGCTTGTTCAGCAACATCCCAAAAATGAGTCAGCTCCCCAAGCCAAAGTCCAGTCCTCATACCTACCTTCTCATAGTCGCCAGCATTAGTAACAATGACCAAGATCTTTTTAGTGATTTTCTTTGTAGGAGTCTCTCGTGTCATCTGTCTTTCTTTTCCAGATGTCATAAAAGAATAGCATGATTGACTATAATAAAGATTAGTTCAATGTTGATCGTTATCTGCAAGTTATAAAAGTATTCATTGAAATATGTTACCAAGAATATAACTGTGGATATAAAATTGTAATCTTGATTCTATGATCAACGTGGGGCATAAAATATTATTACAGCTCCTATTACAACAACAATTGATCCTATTATTTCATATCTATCTGGTTTTTTCTTGTCTATTATTCTACCCCATATTAATGATGAAATTATGAATATTCCACCATAAGCCGCGTAAACTCTTCCAAAATGGGCTGGTTGAAAGGTAGGAATTATACCATATATAAATAGAATTATTGCACCTAGAAAGGCTAATGCAATTGGTTTCTTTTCTCTTATCCAAAGCCAAACTAGATATCCTCCTCCTATCTCCATTATAGCTGCTACAAAGAATAGGGCCCCAGAAAATATCGGATCTACTGTTTCGATTGCCATAATGACTTGTCCTCGTTTTTTCTAGGCATATAGTAAATTATTGCAACACCTAGTATGGCTACACTAGCACCAAAAAAGTCATAGAAGTCAGGTGCAATTCCTCCAATAATCCACCCCCATAATACAGACATGATTATGAAGATTCCTCCATATGCAGCATAAATTCTGTGAAAATGTGACGGCTGAAAAGTGGGAATAATTGCATAAAGAAATAATATGAATCCTCCTAACAATCCTAGATACCAACCCATATCATCACGTAACCATAACCAAACCAAGTATCCACCTCCAATTTCACAAACACCAGCAAGAAAAAATAATAATAAAGTCAATATTCCCAATTTGTTTTTGTTACCTTTATAATGCAATATGAATACTAAAGATATAACATATATTAATCGTGATCTGTTAACTCTATTTGAAATTTGAAATTTTATATGAATAGTCTCTAATCCAGAAAATTTGTAATCAGAAAAATATCAAATCCTGTCATCACTCCATAACTAATATATTCAAAATTTTATAATAGCATGAAATATAACTAATATTATTAAATATTATACCTAAATTTGAAAGAATAAAAATTGTCAAACCAACTTGAGAAGTAGTAATAAATATTGTTGTATACAAATTATAGTCAATAATTTCAAACGATTTCAGCATTGCATGAATTTCATAGAAAAGTAATGCAATAAAAAAATGTTCATTTCTGTTTTTATAATGATAATAAATAAAGATTATGAAATGTTATGGCTAAAGTTTTGCCTCATAGATTATATTAAATGGAGTCTGGGCTGCTCGTCTGAATATGGTAAATCCAGCTGTTTCCACTATTTCTTTTATTTTCTTTTCACCTGCCTGGGCTCCTAATGCGGGACCATTACCTGCTAAAGAATTTGGGACACATACAAGAGTAGATGCTGCATAAAATGTTCTTCCTACTAAATTAAGATTATCTTCTACCTTGTCGTTAGCCATTGGTTCTATAATCATACAGGTTCCGTCTGGTTTAAGAGATTGCTTTGCAAATTTCATAGCTCCTACAGGATCACCCATATCATGAAGACAATCAAAAAAGGTGATTAGATCATAATCATTTCCGATTGATTCGTCATTTGCTGATACTACATTAAATTCTGTATTTACTGTCACTTCTTCTTTTATTGATACTTCTTTAGCTTGTTCAATAGAAGGACCGTGATTATCAAAACCATAGAATTTAGAATTTGGATATGCTTTAGCCATAAGAATTGTTGATATACCATATCCACATCCAATATCAGCAACTTTAGCTCCTTGTTTTAGTTTTTCTTCTACCCCATCAAGGGAAGGGATCCATGAACTAACAAGATTTCCAACATAATTAGGTTTAAAAAATCGTGCAGTACCTTCAAAGAGATCATGATGATGCTCTCCCCATCTCAATCCCTTTCCACTCTTGAACATTTCTACAAATTTATCTTCATCTTTAAAAAAAGATTTAATTGATTGATATGCTCCATGAATAAACACAGGACTATTCTCATCTGCTAACGCCATTGCTTGTTCAGGTGGAAGAGTATATTTTCCATCTGATGCATCATATATTATATATCCTCCAGCTGCTTGATTAGCTAACCATTCTCTAATAATGCGTTCATTAGTATTGGTCTTTTTTGCTAATTCTTCAGATGTAATGGGATTTCCTGATTCTGCCATTGCTTTGTATAAACCAAGTCTCTCTCCAACAATCAAAAGCATTGCACTCATAGTGCTTGCAATGTCACCAACAGCTTTTAGCATAAAATCATGTAATTTTTGTTCATCAATTTTATTAGGGGTTGAACCTGCTTGCATTTTGTTATGAATTACTAAATAGTATTTAATCTTTTAATTTAATTCAAAGAAAAGAATAATTATACTCAAACAATATACATATATTGTATCAAAATAATTTGTTACATATTTTATATCACAGAAAAGAATTTACTATTTAATTCTTCAGAATGTTATTTCTCTTGCTTCTACTATTCTCCAATGAATCATTCATTCTAATAATATAATTTCATTACTAACTATAAAAACAATGAGACTATTAAAAATAAATATAAATCAAGTATACTATTATTGTAAACCTATTGTCAAGCAACCATATTCAACTATCTCCTACTGCTTTTAATAGAAGTTATATTCATTAAATTATATGTTGAAAATTTATTCAATATTTATTATATCATCATTTCTTGCGCTCGCTTTAATTGCAAGTCCAAATGGAATAGTATCGATATCATTAGAAAATGTGTTAGCACAACAGAATGGTAGTGAAGTAGATAAAGATACAGAAGTAGGAGGTTCAGAACTCGGTGGAGATACAGGTATGACTGAAAGCGACATGGGAGGTAAAGATATAGGAATGACCGTAAGCGATTTAGAAAATGATACAAATATTGTCAATAAAAGTAAAATTGATTGATCAAATTTTCAATTAACATCTTCTATAATAAAATTTCACCCCAGATCTGGAATAATGATTGATAAAACTAAAGATCGATAAATATCATTATTTCAGGCTTTAAATTTAGTTAGTACTTTCTAGCAGTAGCTTGGTTAGTTAATTACCAAAATAACAAAATAAATATATAGATATTTCTATATATACATTATAAAGATATAGTTTTATTAATTTTTAATTGATTTTATTGTAATTATTCAAGTTTTTTATTTATCGTATTATATGAATCAAATTAAAACAACAAATTTAGTTTTACCTCGAAAAAAATCTACTATAATGAGTTACTCAGAGTTACTCTTATGTTTAAATTACGCTTGTCACATAGAAGATAAGTGAAAACTCCCAAATGGATTTGTAATATCTGTAAACAAACTCTAACGAGAAAAGGAAATGCAAAACGCCATTGCGATATTAAACATGATGGTATATCCGATTCTATTGTTCTTTTTAGGGATTATTTAAGACTGACAACAACAACCAATACGTACCCTTACCTTTTTAATCAGAGTAATTCATCTACAATCAACAATAATCAAATCTCCTATCAAAACCCTTTTTTTCAATTCAAACCATAAACATTTCCTAATAACGTAGATTATCAACATGAACATACTCTCAAACAAGATAACACTGTAGATGATTCTACAAAAAGAGAAAAGTTATTATCAGATATTCTATACAAAATAGCACCAAAATACGAAGAAATTGAAAATATGTTATCGCATTTACCTCAAACAGATAAGACATCATTTCTAGGAAAAATTGTCTTTAGTGCAATAATCTCTGACAATCCTATCAGATTCATGAATAAGTGGATAAGAGATTTGCGAAAGGCTAAATTTCATAATGTGATGTTAGAGAATGTATCCATATCTCTTGGTTGGGATAAAAAAACAACGAAAGAATATCTAAAAAATTTATTAAAAGAGGATGAAATAGATTAGTTGTTATGTTCTTTTACCAAAAATTTTAGCAGTATTATAAAACGATACTTTTGGTTTCTGTGTGGAATAATAACCGTAAAAAGGTCAAAAGCTAAGTAATCCTACTTATTTAAAAAATTTAATCTAATTTAAGAATAACTTGTGAACATTTTCTTTAGTTATATGAAGCTTATAAACTTCGTCTTCTTTTAATATAAAGATTTGATCATGCATTTCAAATAATTCAATCAAATCCTTTACTTCCGAATTTAACAAGTTATCCGTTTTATAAGTACAATACATCAATCCAGCTATTCGATTATCATCATAAACTTTTTCAATAGAGAGCGCCTTTTTTAGTGAATCATTTCCTATATCGTTAATTAGAAAATCCATGCAACATACGGGTTGATTATCAGCATTCTTAACAATATTTTCTATTACTGTATTACAATACTCCATGATTTCTTTCTTACTTTGAGATTTGGTATGTACTTGTGGTTGTTTTCCTTCTTCTTCTTGATTTTTTATAGATGGATAGTAATATGGCTTACTTGTGCTATCGTACCATTTGAGTCTAGATAGTAGGTCAGTAGACAAACTGTGAGGAGGTCCAAAAAAACATCTAAAAAAGTTGCCTTCTTTAGCAAGTCTATCCATAGATTTTAGCAGTCTCATCATAGAGTCGTCATCGGAATAAATTACCAGATGGTGTTTCTTAGGAGCTTCTGATTCCTTTTTTTTTAACCACATATCAACAGCATCTTTTACTATTGAATTAATAGAGACTCCTCTTTGATTAGCTATATCTCCTAATTTCTTGTGAACTTGGTCAGTAAATCCTCTAATGATAAGGGTATGCGCCATTACAATATTATAATCCTCAACATATTTATAAATGATGATATCATGATAGCAAGATTATACGTTTATATAATGCAATCATGCTATCAGATGATATGGAAAAGAACCTTGCCACTAAAATAAAGATAAAAAATGAAGATGTATATGAATTGCTGCAAAAAATACCTCCCGGCAATGTTTCTACATACGGAGACCTTGCTAGAGTCCTTGGTAATCCTTCAGCATCAAGGCTAATAGGTAAAATATTAGGAGAGAATCCGAATCCAATTCGTGTGCCCTGTCACAGGGTAGTTATGTCTAATGGTAAGTTAGGTGGGTATAGATACGGAGCTAATAAAAAGAAAGAATTACTTGAAAAAGAAGGTTTATCCTTTATTAATGGAATCATCAGCGATTTTAAAAAAATCAGAATTTATCCTGAGCAAAGACAGAGTTAAAAACAAACAATTGTATAGAATACAAGCAAGCATTACTGAAAAAAATTTCTGGCGTTTATTGGCAAAATATAATAATTGAAATAAAAAGAGATATGCATCAGTTACAATTTTATCGGTTCTATATTGTAAAGAATTTATCAACGAATATGATATATCGGATCTCTATATAGGAACACCATAACTATGGAAAGATGGATCTATAACGAAGATAGGATAATAAACAATATTCTCCCTAAAGATGGCACTGTAAATTATCACGGAAGAATATTTACGCTTGAAGACTCAAATTTATATCTTAATTTACTATTACAAAATGTTTTATGGCAAAATGATCAGGCCAATATTTTTGGCAAGAATATAATTACTAAAAGAAAAGTTGCATGGTATGGTGATTCTAATTATTTGTATACATATTCAAATACAACAAAGCAAGCATTAGCATGGACTAGAGAATTATCTTATCTTAAACAAATTGTAGAAAAAAAGTTAGAAACAAAATTTAATTCCTGTTTATTGAATTTGTATCATGATGGAAATGAAGGTGTTGGATGGCATAGTGATGATGAAAAATCATTAGGAAAAAATGCAATTATCGGTTCATTGAGTTTTGGAGCAGAACGAAAATTTTTATTTAGACATAAGCAAACTAAACAGGAAGTATCACTTATTCTTGAACATGGAAGCTTACTTGTAATGAAAGATACAACACAAACTAATTGGTTGCATAGTTTGCCCAAATCTAAAAAAATAACCGGTACAAGAATAAATCTAACGTTTAGAACAATAATGTGACAATGTTATAATAAAATAATCCTCTTTGTGTGTTACAGCACTATCATGATAAATACAATATAATAATTATATCAAGAATATGTATATATTCTCTCAATAGTTTTTTTAAATCTAAAGATTGTATAATCACATAATCCTTCATACATTTATGGATTACATATTTAGTTGTCTAGAAAGGTAAGCATAAATTTCTGATTTTGTAAGCAGAATATATACATGAATATATATCCGACGGTAGAACAAAGATTTTCACCATTTGAATTTTATTCATCAATGAGAAAAAATAATCCCATTGTTTTTGATGAGCAAAATAGACAATGGATATTGTATCGTTATAATGATATCGAAAAAATATTAAGAGATCCTATCAAGTTTTCTTCTAAATTTGAACAGTTTCAAGTACCAGAAGAGTATCAAGAAAATCTTAATCGCCCTAGTCTTTTGAATACAGACCCTCCCTATCATAGAAAGCTGCGCAGTGTTGTTGATACATTATTTGTCCCTATTGAAATATCTAGATTAGGACCACGTATTGAAAATATTGCAAATAGTTTAATCGATAAAATTATTGAAAAAGATAATAACACTATGGATTTAATAACAGATTTTGCATATCCATTACCTGCAACTGTAATTGCGGAATTATTGGGTGTACCGTCTGAAGATCAAGATACTTTTCATCAATGGGCAGATAATATAGTTAGTCTTGAAATTAATAATGATGTTGATTCCATTAGAAAAGCCGATAAAACTGTGACTGATATGGATATTTATTTTAGTAATTTAATCGAGAAAAAAAATAAAGCCCCAACAAATGATCTTATTAGTCATATCATTAAAGCTAAAGTAGATGGACATTCTTTATCTGAAAAAGAAATACTGAGTTTTTGTAGTTTACTTTTAAATGCAGGACATGTCACTACAGTTAATTTGATAGGAAACTTGATTTTTTCGTTATTGGAAAATCCTCCAGAATTTAAACGATTGCAAGAAAATCAAAGTTCACTAATCAAACCTGCGATAGAAGAAACTTTACGTTATCGCTCACCTGTTCAATTTTTAGTACGAACTGCAAAAGAGAGTATGATCTTATCTGAAAATAGAAAAGAAGGAGGAATACAGAAACAAGAAATACAGAAAGGCCACGGACTTATATTATATATAGGCTCTGCCAATCATGATGAAACAATATTTACAGCTCCTGAACGATTCGATATAACTCGTAAAAACTTACGCCATTTGGGCTTTGGAAATGGAATTCATTTTTGTTTAGGAGCTCCTTTAGCAAGACTCGAAGGACAAATAGCATTAAGAATAATTCTTGAAAGACTTGAGAATCTTCAATTTAATTTTGAAGATAATGATGAGAGAAAAGATCTATATGCAAAAGTTAGTCCTCTAAAAAGTTCTTTTTTACTTGGATTATCACATTTGCCTCTAAGCTTTCAACCTAAACATACCTAATAAAAATGTGGTAAAATTATGTACATTTTAGAATATCATTTAATCGATTAAATATGAAAATATGAAATATGATAAAATATATACATAATTTTCTATACCTATAGTATTCCAAGATCTTCAAAAGTGAATTAAATCTTGATTCAACTAATATGCTATTAATAAAGAGTATATATCTAATCAACCAAATCTACAGATATAAAAAAGGTTATTTAAAAAATTCAAGTATTTGTTTTATGAGAAAGTTAGGTCTTTCTTCGGGTATAAAATGTCCAGTATTTGGTAATGTTAAACCGGTAACATTATTTGCAATCTTTTGAAATGAAGTAGTAGTAAAATTGCCTATACCTGCTTCTCCTCCTATTGTTAATATGGGAATATCTAGTTTTGTTTTTCCATATTCTTTATTTTGTTTTGCATCTTCAAATACTGCTCTATAATATTCAAAACCTGCTCGTAATGCGCCAGATTTAGAATATTGTTTAATGTACTCTTCTCTATCATCTTGTGTTATTGCGGATTGATTATAAGATCCATGATCATAAAACCAATTAAGGTAAATGTCTTCTTTTCCTTCAATCAATTTTTCTGGTAGATCTCTTACCGCATGGAATGAGAAATGCCACAATCCATTTGGCGAAAAATTTCCTAATTCTTCAAATCCAAAACCAGGTAATAGAGTATCTAATACCACCATTTTACGTACATCTTGAGGATGGGCAGCTGCATAAGAATGTGCAACAGGTCCTCCCCAATCATGAGCGACGAGGTAAATTTTACTATAACCCAGTTTCTTTACTAATTGATAAATATCCTCTGCAACGTTTTTTGTATCATATCCTGTTTGGGATTTTTCTGAGTCTCCTAAGCCTCTCAAGTCTGGAGCTATTACTGTATAATTGTTACCAATTAATTGAGGTATAATATTTCGCCATTCATACCAAGTTTGTGGCCATCCATGCAATAAAACAATAGGATCGCCTTTACCGCCTATTACATAGTGAATAAGAATTCCATTGACTTTGACTTTATGATGTGTGTAGTTTATCTTTTTCTGGTCATTATCATTAATGATCTGTGCAATAGCTGAAGATGTAAGTCCTAACGAAACTATAGAACAACAAATAATTAATGCCAAAAAACATTTTACATATAGATAATTTATCAAATTAAATCAATTCCCAATTAATTATCATGTCATAACTACAATATTTCTGTTTTCGGTTTATCATTAACTTCATACTTTTACGCCACAATAGTCCTTTCCAATATTTATGCAAAAATCTAGACCAGTAAGATGATGAATTAACAAATATTGATTTCTTGTTAACCCCTAATTATTCTCACGATAATAATATTTCTAACAATAATTTTATCATTTGATAATGATACTAAAAGAATCAGCTTTTTAATTTAGTTGTTTAGAATCACTAAAGAATTGGATAAATACAGGACCTAAAACTTTCAAAATATCTAGAATAAAAGAAGTTTGGAATGGCAACAAGGAATTATTCTGTTGTAAAATGAATCTTGTCTTTTCTAATGCGTCATTAAGAGAACATCCCTCGGATATGGATTTTAGGAATTCATAGGTAGCTTTTTGACCTAATGTAGTTTTTAATAATTGTGGTGTAAGTAGATCAGTCCTATTTTTAATGTTATTGGACATTTGTTCTATAATTAATTCAATTTACTTTATTAATTTACTTTTGTCTGACGAATATTATTAATAATAAAAACCAAAGTTTCAAAATATTATTTTAATAACAGGTAGTAGTAGTAGTAGTAGTAGTAGTATATCCATTCTTTGATTGACAAAAATTTAGACAAACTAAACCAATGATATCAAGCTGAGATCATAAATAATTTATTATACAAATATAAAATTTGTCAATATTTAGTTGGTTGCTCATTAACATAATTACAAAAAATCAGTAATCAAATGATTTTTACTATTTTTAATTAATCTTTTAATTTCTTTCATGAAGGTTTTTTCTGAGGGTAGCCTAGAAAAATTAGAAAATTGATTTAAAAAATCTATTTCCTTCTTTAATAAAAACTCTGTATCTAAATTTTCTTCCTCTACCCTAAAAAGATAGTTATATACTAATTTTTGATTAATTTGTTCTAATATTACAAGGCTTTGATAGATTCTAGCAATGTCTGAAATTTTGTTAGTTATATTGTTGTTTACTAACAATCTGATAAAACTTCTTTTTGGAATATTGAACATACCATTCATTATAAATCTATTAAATGTAGATAATACTTCAAAATAATCCTCTTTTCCGCTATATCCTATTATTGTTGTAGGAAGAAGTTTTAATATATGCAAATTTCTCTTTATAACGTATTTATTGTCTATTACTAAATAAGATCTGCCAAAAGTAAGAATAGCATTCAATATTTGATTAGGAAGTCTTTCATCAAGTATATCATCATCCGATTTTATCTCTACTGGTATAAATGTTATATTTTCGATTTCGCATTTCTCTTTTTTTGAAAAGTCAGTAAATTGCTGCATTCTCATAAAAATATTTTGCTCTATATTATAATCTAAGTCGCCATATTTATCTTCTATTTGGTTAGGAGCAGATGAATAACAGAATTCTCTTTGTTTATTCTCTTTGTAAATTAAAGCAATTACTAAATCAAAATTACGAAAATATCCTTCTTCCTTGATCTTAATTTCATAATTTTGAGAATTTGAAAAAGGCAGAAGATGATTATTATTGATATGACCGTTTTTAATTGAACTTTTAAATAAATTCTTTAGTTCTAATTGATTCATAGGTATCAAAGAATATCATTATCTAAATAATAATCTATCAATTGTTAGGATGAAGTCTTTGATTTGTCGTTAGAATTTGATACAATAAATAGATATAAATAAAATAATTACATTGAATTGATATAATCTATCTATTATAATTAATGGACTAGGTAATGCATTATTCTAACTTTTTATCCATTATATTTGATATTGATTATTGTTTAAGGCATATATATATTTGAATAATTCCAATTAATATTTTAAGTTCATGATACTAAATAAAAAATTCTGCAAATTATCTTTTATCTACGTTATAATTTTTTACTTTCACTTTTTAGTTTTTATGAATTTTGATGGCTTTATAAAATAATATTCAAATTCATTAAATTCAGTTAAACTCTAATTATATATTATTAGATTCCTTAATGTCTTAATAGAATGTGTTATTCTGCTATTTTTTACAATTCTTAACAACGGACGAGTTCTTTTACTATTAGATTATCGTATAATTTGTTTTTTATAATATATAACGATTTATTAAACAAAAATAGTTTCTTACAGCGTATAGAATGAATATGTAATTTAAGTTTCAATAAATATATTCTTATTCTATTCACATCTAATATTAAGCTCCTTTCCATTAGAATAGATTTAG
>DATFCH010000185.1:0-32369 GCA_035253345.1 Nitrososphaeraceae archaeon | reverse complement strand
TACAGAATATCAACCAATTCTCTTTCTAATTCCATACTACACCATAGTTTCCTTTTAAATTTGAAAAATATGATATATTAGATGTATCTCTTAAACTAAAGGCAAGTTTGTCGAATTCTTCTTATTTATTTAACTATTATTATTCTTAAGCTAGTATATATAAATTACCTTCCATTAAAAAAATCTTTTATTTTGTTATTCATTTGATCCTATAAATCTTTTATTTGTTATCATATATTATTATATAATAATCAACTTTAAAAATTAGATTGATCATATAATTGAATTTCTTTGAAGAAAATCTCGATATGCTTCAATTATTCTCAGAACTAATAAATTTCATTTTTATATTTAATCTATTCTTTTTTCCAAACTTTATTAAACCCAAACAACATTATTTTATATAATGTCCTCTTTCGGGGTTGATACTCTTGGCGGGTTAACTGAAAAATTAAAACAACTAATTAATGATACTCAAAATCAATATGAAAACCTCCTTGATTCTACACAGCTTTATAAACAGGGTAAAATGAATGATAAAGAATATTTCTCGAGCATTGGCAAATATCTAATTGCAAGTTCTGCAATGAATTTTCTTGCTATTAAAGTTATATTAGAAGTAAAATCTGCAATAGATAAAGGAAGTTCACTCAAGAATCCTACCGGTGGTATTGCAGATACTAATCCTAGTATTGGTTCCTCAGGAGGATTTGGAATAGGGGGATTTGTTAGTGGAGGCGGTTCAGCAGGTAGTAGTATAGAAACTAAACATATTCAAGGTAATAATAATAATCAACAATCATCTACATCACTAATGGAACCATCTCTTAAACCTGTAGATATCGAAATAGGTAAATCATCTCAAGATATGACAAATTCATCTTATTTAGACCAAGATAAAAAAACATTTAAAAATTGTATAGTCTGCGGTGTTTCAATTCCGTCAAAAGCAAAATTCTGTAGTAAATGTGGTAATTCGCAATAATTAAAAACAAGTTATTACCTTTTATTTGTATGAAAGTATTTGATGGTAGATCAGCAACAGAAGAATATATGTCTACTCATACTCTAACTTTTTCTACTCCTGAAATGACACTAAAGAAATTTGTTTTCTGGTTATCTGAAATCGTCGAATATAATGGTAAGGAAGTACCGAGAATAATACTCTTTCTACAAACGCGAAACGATGAAAATGAAGATAACTCTAGTGTGACATCAACTAAATCTCCTGATATTTCGGATCTCTTACCTGATGTTGATGAAACCTTCAAACCTACGGGAGCAGTAACTGATATGTTTGCAAAAACAGAATCATCTTCTAAAAATTTGAATTATCCTACAAATTTAGAATCAAAATTTTGTATTGAATGCGGTAACAAACTTCGAGTTGATTCTAAATTTTGTATAAAATGTGGAACAAGACAATAATCTAATATATACTGTAATAATCAATACTTTTTATTATATTTTTCCTATGTTCTTTTATTATAATCATTAACATCTAACTAAAAATTAAGGCAAATAAAATTTTGATTAAAGGGATTTAGTACTTTAGCAATGTTGTAATACCTTTGGCAAACCTTTTAAAAATAAGGAAAAGTATTGTATTGTATTATTTTGAAATTTAATAATCTTCTTCAAAATCATCAAATGTATCTTCTTCTACTTCATCTAAATCATCATCAAATTCTTCTCTTTCTTCTGCTGTTTTATAAGGTAAATCAGCTTCTCCTAAAACTCCACAAACAGGGCATTTAAATTCTATCGTTTGTCCTTCCAAATCTAATAAAAATTCCTTGGAAAATATTTCATCACATTTTGAACAAACTAAAGTAGCTTGAATATTGTCTTGAGTAAATTTATGAGACTGGACCCTAAAGTTCGCTTCAGCCATTCTTCTTACCTATAGAAAATTTACTTCATTATAAGCCTTATCATTATAAAAAAAATTATAATTCCTAGTTTTTTCTTTAATTTTAAATTAAATTTGAATAAATTAGATTATTTTATAAATTAATTATATTATTTCTTCTAGTATAAATCAAATTAAGAACATTTTCTCTTATTCCTTTTTCTTCAAATAACCCTCTATATGCTATGGTCATTATTGAACTATTATTCCTGACTCCCCTCATCTTCATACAAAGATGTTCTCCCTCAGCTATAACAATTACACCACTAACTCCCATTTTAGATATTTCATTTGCAATTTCAGTTGTTAATCTTTCTTGAACTTGCATCCTTCTAGAGTATTTCTCAGCTAATCTAACTAATTTTGATAGCCCAAATACTTTCCCATTTGGAATATATGCAATATGAATTCTACCAAAGAACGGAAGCATATGGTGTTCGCACATACTGTAGAATTGTATATCTCGAGCTATTATTGCATTAGTTTCTTCAGTAAAACTAACATTTAATTCTGAACTCATTCTATATCCAGAAAAGATTTCTTCATACATTTCAGCAATACGTTTAGGTGTTTCTAACAATCCTTCTCTATCAGGATTCTCTCCCAATTCAACTAAAAGTTGCCTTATTATTTTCTCTATTTTATTTTTATTGATTGCTCCAGTTTTTTGTACTCTGCTATTTGTCATATTTAATTTATCTCGCTCCTATTATCTTGTGCAATTGAGGAATTATGCGAACTTCATTATATCTTGGATAAATAAGGTCATAAAACTGCAACAATCTATCCACAGTTGGTTCATTTATATTATTAGTTGGCTGTATTATAAATCCTGCTAACTCCTCCGATTTTACAGTATTAAAAATAATTTCTATTAATTTTTTAAATTCTTTTACTGTTGTAGAATTAGATACAACAATTTTTATAAAAGTGATTTTTTTATTCTCTATTGCAGTTCTTAAACATCCTACTTCATTATTTAATAAATGTTCATAATGTTTAATATCAACTGCCTCTGAATCCTTTGTTTTAAATTCTATCTTGCAAATATCAATATAAGGAATAATTTTATTGAATCTATTAATATCATAACACGAAGATTCAATATATGTTCTTAAACCTAAATTCTCCTTAGTGAATTTTGCCAAATCCTTTACTGCTTCATATTGAATTAATGGTTCTCCACCTGTAAAATTAATTTTATAGGTATTATTTTGTAACTGATCTTTCATCATTTTTTTTACTTGATCAATTGAATAGGTATTTCCACTATTCATGGCTAAAGCATAATTAGTATCACACCAATAACACTTTAAATGACATCCTGCCATTCTAACAAACATTGTCTTAGTACCAAAAAGTATTCCTTCTCCTTCTATACTTGTAAATATTTCACTTAATTGTATTTTTTTTTCATGGATTGGCATATTCTGTTTTGTCATCTATGCTAACTTTTCTAAAAGCTCTTCTTCTATTTATACACGATTCACAAATACCACAATGTATTTTTTTACCATTTTTTGTATTTATACCATCTGAATAGCAACTCCATGTTTCAAAAATTTGATCACCTATTATTTCATAACCTATTTTAATTAGTTCTGATTTATCTAAACCTTCTATAGCTGGTGACCAAACACTTATCCTTTTTCTTAAACCGGCTTTTATTACATCAATATCCCCAATATTCAAGGCTTTAGTTATTAATCTTGTAAATTCTGGTCTACAATCAGGATAATTTTTATCGCCAGAATGTGCCCCATAAGCAATTATTTTTGCTCCTATATTCATTGCCCAGGCTGTTGCTATAGTAATGAAAATTGCATTTCTTATTGGAGCTATTATATTATACTCGAAATTGTTGGGAATTTTTTGTTTGTTATCAGTGAGAACATTAGTTTTCCCGTAAATATCTTTCATAAATGATATATCTATTATTTTGTGTAGTTTTGAATCCAAATATTTAGCATTTTTTTTTGCATATTTAATTTCTAAATTTGATCTTTGGCCATAACTAAAAGTAATGGTATATAGGTCAAATTCTTGCATTTTCAAGTAAGCTGAAGTACAAAGAGAATCAATCCCACCACTAACAATACATACTGCTGTAGTAGATGAACTTTTAATTTTGCTTTGTTTTGATTTAAATTTTAATGTCAAGATCGGTCTTAATCTACAAAAAAGTAATTGTTTTCTAGTTGTTATTATCTTTTTACTTTACTACTAGATCCAATTTTACATAATTGTGCGAGAAATGCAGTTAATTGAATCTCAGAATGTGCACCAACAGAAAGCCTATAGTCATATTCTGCCATTATCGACATAATTTCATCAATATTTTTTATATCCATATGTTTAATTTCCTGATAGGCATATTTGAAAAAGTCAGTATCAGATAAACCATAAACATATAATAATTCTAAAAGTTTTGTACGAGCATCATTGAATTTACCTGCTAAGGCTAATTTTATTATTTCACCTACTTTTGTTTTACCAGAAAGTCCCATAGCAGATGTTACATTTTTAATTGAAATTTGTCCATATCCAGATGCTGTTTGAAGAATATTTATTGTATGTCTCAAATCTCCTTCTGTATATCTATAAATCTTTGATAATGCTTCTTCCTGAAAGTCTATATTTTCCTGTTTGCAAATAATTTTTAAATATTCTAATACATCTTCTTCATCTAATCTCGTGAAATGAAATATTGCACATCTACTCTGGATTGGCTCAATTATCTGAGAAAGATAATTACATATAATAATAAAACGTGTAGTCTTTGAACTATCTTCAATTATTCTTCTTAGAGCAGTCTGCGCTTCTGATGTCATTTCATCGGCTTCATCAAGTATTATTATTCTATACGGCTTCTCATTTTTATTATTGCCACTTGGAAGTTTAATTACAGCTGCAAATTCTTTTACTCTTTCACGAACCATCTTTATTCCTCGTTCATCAGATGCATTAAGTTCAAGAGTATCTCTTTTCCATTCTTCTCCTAACAATTCCATCGATAAACATATTGCTGTAGTAGTTTTACCCACACCAGCGGGTCCAGTAAATAATAAATGTGGTAATTCATTAGGTTTTTTAATTAAATTTTTAAGCGAAATTATAACATCTTTTTGGTTAACTATTTGTTCAATTCGTTTAGGCCTGTATTTTTCTACCCACATTAAACTAGAGAAATTTGTATTTATGGTATCTTGCGTCATAATGACTTATCTAAATTTTTATAATTAATATCTTCTTTTCTCTAATCTTATTTAAATATTAATAGTTTATTTGATATTAGTATACTAATTGCTCAAATTTAATTTGTTAATAAGAATTATTAGTCTTAAATGAAATAATAGTTAAAATAAATTGGATCAAGTCATATCATCTCATAATAATAATAATAATAATAATAATATTAGTTTTAATCGTTATTATCATTTCAAAACTCAAATGGATTTTATTCAAAAATTCTATAGTATTAAATATTTGATGGAAGAAATACGTATCACATTCAAAAAAAATTTCTCTATTAATATTGATGGTCTGGCTTACGACGCCAAAGAAGGAGAAATAGATTCAGTTCCTAGATGGTTAGCACAAATTTTAGAGGAAAATAATTCTATAGAATTTCAAGATAGTGATGTTCTAATTTATATATCACGATCTTTGAATCGAGAAAGAATATCAAAACCTCATGATCTTTCTGGAATTGATCTTGATTTTTATATACGAGCTAATGATTTTATCAAAAGGTTAAAAGATAAAGAAAAAGAACCTCTCCTAGTTTCTCTTAATTCATTTGTAACTTCTAGAATAGAAAAAATTGTTAAATTAGCTGCAGCATCTTCCTTATCTATTGAATTAGAAAAGAAACTTTCAGCTGAGGAAAAAGAACTTTATAACTTTATTCATCAGTCATCTTCAGAATTTAAACAAATAACGGTAAACAAGTCTTGAGTGAACAAAAAACTGAATCTGCATTGGTTAATGATTTAGAAGAATTTTTACGTGCTTTTAAAGATCGCAATGGAAATTACAAATATTTTGATAGAATTAATAATCTGATGGCAGCTAATTCTTCATCACTTGTTGTTGATTACATAGATTTTGATACCTATAAGCCAGAGTTGGCAAAATTAATTACCAATGAACCAGATGAAATGTTTGATGCATTTAATAAAGCTATATTCAATGTTCTCTATGAAATTCATCCGGATTATGCAAATGAGATCCAAAATAATATTAAGGTTCGGATAGGAAATTATACAGTACAAAAAAGCTTACGTGAAATAAATGCCGAAGTAATCAATAAACTTGTTGGAGTTTCAGGGATGGTTGTTAGATCTTCTGAAGTAAAACCTTTAGCCAAAAAAATTGGTTATAGATGTTTAAATTGTGATAAAATAACAGATGCTCAATTACAAGGATTGGTGTTAAAAAAACCTCTTAAGTGTAGTGAATGTTCTGAAAAAGAACTAGAAATGGATCCAGATACTAGTATTTTTATTGATTTTCAAATGGTAAGATTACAGGAACTACCAGAAGATCTTCCCGCTGGTCACTTACCTCACTATTTAGAGGTGACTGTTATAGGGGATTTAGTAGATCAATGTAGACCGGGAGATAGAATTTTATTAACTGGGATTGTAAGAATAGAACAAGAACAATTATCTCAACAAGTTAAAACAAGTCTGTTTAGGCTACGAATGGAAGGAAATAATATTGAATATTTAGGTGGAAGAACAGCAGATAAAGATAATAGAACAATTGAACGTTTAGAAATAAATAGTGAAGATGAAAAACATATTTTTGCGTTAGCGCGTAGAAATGATGCATACGATGTATTAATTTCATCGTATGCACCTCATGTATATGGACATGAAGTAATTAAAGAAGTAATTTTATTATTAATAGTAGGGTCGGTAGCAAAAAGATTAGAAGATGGATCGGCTAGAAGAGGTGATATTAATGTCCTTTTAGTGGGTGATCCAGGAACTGCAAAATCGGAAATGTTGAAATTTGCAGCCAAAATTGCTCCAAGAGGCTTATATACTTCTGGAAGAGGATCCACTGCTGCCGGTTTAACTGCAGCAGTAATAAGAGATAAATCTGGTATTATGATGTTGGAGGCAGGTGCAGTAGTACTAGGCGACCAAGGTTTAGTGTGTATAGACGAATTTGATAAAATAAAACCAGAAGATCGTTCAGCTTTGCATGAGGTTATGGAGCAACAAACCTGTTCTGTGGCAAAAGGAGGAATAGTCGCTACATTAAATGCAAGAACTTCTATATTAGCAGCTGCTAATCCTTTATATGGCAAATATGATCCATTTAAAAATATCACAGAAAATGTTAACTTACCAATCCCATTATTAACTAGATTTGATATTATTTATGTAATTAGAGATATACCTGAAACGGAAAAAGATCATCGAATTGCTAGTCATATATTAGAATTACATCAAGAAACAGAAGGTAAAGGTCAATATTCTATTGATATTGAGCTCTTTAGTAAATATCTTGCTTATTCTAAAACTATGGAACCAAAATTAACTATTGAAGCTATAGATAAAATACGAGATTATTATATGAAAATGAGAAATGTAGAATCAGATGGTATGATCACTGTTACACCTAGACAACTTGAAGGATTAGTAAGACTGGCTACAGCCCGATCAAAATTATTATTAAAAGATTATGTAGATTCTGATGATGCGGAACGCGCAATATATCTGATTCAAACTATGCTAGAAACAGCAGGAGTAGATGTTAATACTGGAAGAGTAGATCTCGGAGTATTACACGGTAAACCCCAAAGTGAAATCTCAAAATTAAAATTATTCATGGAAATTTTTAATGCTTTATCTGGACAAGATAAAAATGATGTAGAAGAAAAACATTTTATTAATGAATTAACTCAGACGGGAAGATTTTCTGAAGATGATGCCAAAAACTTTCTAAATAAAGCTATGCAAAATGGTCAAATATATGAACGACGGTCAGGTTTTTATGCAAAAGCGTAATATTATATTATATAATTGTATAATATAAATAAAACGATATTCGGATAAAGTTCAATAATAATATGTAGCCATTTACTATAGTCATAAATCAATAAAATATACCAATAATAGACAAATAGTGTGTTGAAATTAACAACATTGTATAGATATACTACTAAATTTAATGGTTATATTAAACATTAATAACATCTAATTAAATAAAATAAGTTATTATTACTGAAAATAAAATAGGATACATTACAATTTTATAACTATTTAAGCAATGCTTTGTTGTACGTAAAAATTATTTTCATATAGTTCATTTATTTGTTTTAGTTCTTCTTCCTTTAGGTATATACCGTCTGACATTTCTGAAAATAATTCCAATTCTTCAATACTTAATATAGTAGGTATTACTACTGAAATAGGTTTTTGTGACAAAATAAATTTAATAGCTAATTGTGAAATTGTCCAATCTCTATTTTCTGCTATTGATTTTATATTCTCTATTTTTTTTAATGCTTCTTTTATCCATTCTCTCTTTCTATAGCTTCGATGATCGTTTTGATCAAAAACTGTTTTCTCTGTTATTTTGCCTGTTAGTAATCCTGAAGCATCTGGTACTCTAACCATTAAACCTACATCATATGTATTTTTATTCTCCATGGATTGATTGGAATTTTCAGTTATAGCATTAAAAAAGGATCGTCCTGGGTCTTGTTCTAAAATATTATACACTGTTTGTAGACATGTTATATTTCTATTTTTTATTGCGTATAGTCCTTCTTCTTTCCATCCTATAGCAGGCCCTAATGCTATTCCGTGACTTTTAATAATTCCTTTTTCTACAAGGCTATCTAAAATAAAAAATAAATCATTATTTTTAATTGCATCCATTTTGGGATTATGTAAGCTATAAACATCTATGTAATCTGTTTGTAATCTTTCCATACTTTTATCAAGTGCAAATCGCAAGAATTCAGGATCATGTTTTTGAGGGATTTCGTTATGTCCTATTTGTTCTTGGTTATACATATCATATCCCCATTTGGTAGAATAGACTATTTCATTTCTCATATCTTTAAATACTTGACCAATTATTTTCTCACTTCTGCCTTTGCCATACATATCAGCACTTTCAAAGAAATTTATTCCCAAATCGTATGCTTTTTTCAACATCTTTATTGCCTCATCGTCATCTATCTTTTTTCCCCACCAGTCTAATCCTATAGTCCATGCACCAAATCCAATTTCGCTGACTTTTATTCCACTTCTACCTAATTTTCTATACCTCACTTTCCAATTACCTTCCTAATTTTATTAACAGACTCATAAAATATATCATCATTTAGTACAGGGTCTATTAGAGGTTTTTCATTTACTAATGTCTCTAAATTATTATAATTTTGAATATCTGTATCTATTTCCATATCTATCCATGATTTACATCCTGACCACTGATCCTTAACATCAATAATCAAAGGGTCTTTCATTTTATATATCCGTAATAATAAAATACTCATAGGCTTGTTTGGATTATAATTCATTCTCATCATCACATATTCGTCGCTCCAGATATGATAATCTTTTAAGTTGGAAAGTATTGTTTTATCCGTAATTTCTACAACATCTTCTACCTTTGCGAGTAATTTAATAATATTAGTATTATGTATGCCATAATTTTTATCATTACCATTTATTTCATTTTTAATAATATGTTTATTTTGATCTACTATTTCATTCAATTTTTCTTTGTATTCTGTTTTAATTGAATTCATAGATTGATGTTCAAATGTTGGATAAAGTAAAAATTCACTATGTTTAACCTCAAACCCTTTCCTGTATTCTAGAATACCTCCCTTGCGAAGCAATAATGTCTGTCTTCCGTCTTCTAAAGCCTTACAAATAATAGCCCATTCTTTTAGCGCAATCATGATTATCTATTCAACCTAAACTTTTTATAACTTGTTCTATACTTTTATATACACAAACTATCATCGGAGTATCTTTAATAATATATCTACTAACTCTAGTTTCACGTAATTGAATAATTAAGTTTTGAAAATCATTTAGCTCATCTGTTTCAAAAGCTAACATGAAATCTTGATCATGAATTCCAAAGGAATATGACGTATTTAATCTAATATTCGGAAATCTTCTTCCAACTTCTATATGTTCTTCCATCATTTTTTTTCTTTTTTCAAAAGGTAGAAGATACCACTCTCTTGACTTTATAAATGGATATACTATATTATATTTAAGTGGCTTTTGATTAGACATAAAGCCAGTCTTGACTTGATTAGAATAAATAGATTTTCTTGAACTTGATAGATAAATTTGAGAAGGTTCTATATACTTCCCTAATATAGTAAAATAAATCTTTGATGTTAAAATCTGCATTTTCTCAACAGAATCCGCTATCATCCACAACATGAAATCTGCGTCACTTCGTAGACCTATTGTTGAATATGGAATTACTTTCATTTTTGTATTTGCAACTTCTAATAAACTTTCAAATTCTTTAGCAGCCTCTTCTTTCCCTATCTCATTTAACCATCTCCATTTTGGATCAACTTTAAAAAAGGAAAAATTCAGAAAAACCTGTTCCTCTTTTTTTATATTTTCTAGTTTTCTGTCATTTTCTAATGGTTTAATTTGTTTTTCTATAGGGTTATCAATAATGTTATTGGAAGTCTTTGATTTATTTTCTTCATCTTTATTAAAAGACATTGAATATAAAAAAAAGGAATTAACCGTATTATATATCTAAAATTAAATAATATATTAAAACTTTATTCTTCTAAGCCCAGCCATCCATAACCTTTAGATTCTAGCTCTTCTGATAATTGTTTTCCACCAGACTTTATAATTTTACCCTTTGCCATTACATGAACCTTGTCGAGTCGTGTAAGATAGCGTAAAATTCTAGCATAATGTGTAATTACTACAACACCTGCACCAGTTGCAATTAATCTATTTATCGCTTCGGCAACTGCTTTTACTGCATCAATGTCTAAACCAGAGTCCGGCTCATCCAATATGGCTATATTTGGCTTTAATACCAACATTTGCATAACTTCTGATCTTTTCTTTTCTCCTCCTGAAAATCCCTCGTTTAGATATCTTCCAAGAAAAGAGGGATCTAAACCAACATTATTAAGATTCTTTTTTACATATTCATGAAACTCTTTAACAGTAAGAAATACTTCTCTATTCTTTTGATCTTCCATTAATGACTTATTTAATGCATTATATGCATTCCTTAAAAAATGGCTATAACCTACACCTGAAATTTCAATAGGGTATTGAAATCCCAAAAATATTCCTTGTTTTGCTCTTTCATCAGTAGATAATTCTAAAATACTTTTTCCTTTAACAATGATATCACCCGAAGTGATGGAATACTTTGGATGTCCTAAGAGGACATTTGCAAAGGTACTTTTTCCAGACCCGTTTACTCCCATTATGGCATGAACTTCATTTTTATCAATTTCTAAATTTAAACCATTTAGTATCTTCTTTCCATCGATACTTACATTAAGTTCTTTAACCTCTAAAAAAGCCATAATATAATATTCTTCTTAATTATATATATAAGCATATCATTATCCTATAATTTCATCATATACTAAAAGCCCTTTTCAATTAATAGTTTAATATAATCTCATTTGTTTTAGGCAATTATCAGTCTTAAATTTTTTTATTTTAAAAAAATTAATTAAGACCCAATTCGAATCCATAATCAGTTAAATGGGACTTAATGAAAAGATTATTTTTTTAGGAATATTAGGAATGGGTGCAATAGTAGGAGTAATTTCATATACTCTGTTTTCTGATCTTCCACCTACGCCAGAAGATACTAAATCAATATATAGACAAGATCTGCCTCCACCTACAGCAGCAGAAGCAAGTACAAGTACAGAGAAGGTTGATCCTTCAACTGTTAAAGCAGACGCAACCTTAAAGATTCTCGAAGGAGCTGCAACTCAAGGCAATCCCGCATATGATCCAGCAGAACTTTCAGTTAAAAAAGGTAATATAATAAAAGTTGAAAATGCTGATACGGTTCCGCATACGGTTACAAATGGAGCAGGTCCCGATGATGCAAATTCAGCAAAAACGTTTGATACTAGCTTGATTATGGGGGGAGAAGCAGGAATTATAGAAACTGAAGGAATAGATGCAGGTGAGTATGCATTCTATTGTACAGTTCATCCATACATGACAGGAACATTAAAGGTTGGATAAAAACCAGTTATTTTATTTTTTATATTGATACAAATTGTAGATATGAAATTATCTGTATGATCAGATATTACAAGCTTTTCAATAATAATTTAGATAATTAAAATAACACAATTATTGTTATCGTATTTATAAAGTCAAAAATGATAAAAGATAATGCATAATGATACAAAATGTTCGATTTGCAACAATCAACTTTCTATTTTTAGATATAAAACAATGAGACAATGGGATATCCAAGGATATTTATGTAGTGAATGTTATTCAAAAAAGCTACTAGGACACTATAGTCCTGCTTACGTAGCGGCAAAAGAAGATGGCAGCCCTAAAAAAACTAAATAAATATCCTTTACCAATATTGTAATCTTGTGCTGAAATAAATTTCACAGTTTGTGATATGATATTTCAGTACCATTGGTTTACTATTTAGACTTTTTAATATCAAAAGAGATAATTTAATGGTCGGTAGATTTTTAAGAGTCTATTGGACAAAAATCTTGACTTACTATTGAACTTATCTATAAATATTTTAGAAAAAACAGATGAAAAAATAATACTACAATTTAATAATATTCCAAGACAATATTTGAATGCTATAAGAAGGATAGCAATAAGCGAGGTTCCAACATTAGCAGTTGATGATGTAGTTATTCTAGAAAATTCATCTGTTATGCATGATGAGGCAATAGCTCATAGATTGGGATTGATTCCTCTAAGAACCGAGGTAAATAGATTTGTCTTTTCAAATAAATGTGATTGTAATAACACCCTTGGTTGCTCTAAATGCCGTGTATTATTGATTTTAGATGCTGAAGCTCCAGAAAAAACACGGCTTGTAATGTCTGGTGATTTGGTGTCTGAAGATGAATATGTGAAACCGGTAAGTAAAAATATACCAATCATTACTCTCGCTCCTGGACAAAAATTAAAGTTTGAAGCTTATGCAAGATTAGGAACAGGAAAAGATCATGCTAAGTGGCAACCTACTTCTTCAGCTGTTGTTAAAGATGGTAATGATAAAGATGAAACAATCCTAATAATTGAGACTACTGGTTCATTAACTGCAGAAGAAACTATAATGTCAGCACTCAAAATCATAAATTCAAAAATAAACAATTTTGGCGATGTAATAAAATCATTAGAAATACCAAATAAAACTAGTTAGATTTATTTGGGGATAATTAATATGGAACATGATAAGGTTACAACTATGTTTACTCATACTAATGATGATATTAAATGGACTTTGCGTACTGCATATAAAAAAACAAAAACTCCTTTATGGAAAACTTTAGAAAAAAAAATCTTAAGTTCTCGATCTAACAGATCTGAAATTAACGTTGGTAGGCTAGAAAATCTTACAAAAGATGGAGAAAATATTGTAATTCCAGGAAAGATTTTAGGTGATGGTACTCTTACTCATAAATTAAATGTTACTTCATTTTCAATTTCACCTTCTGCAATTAAAAAGATTCTTGATGCAGGCGGAAAAGTTATTACTATCGATGATCTTGTCAATCAACATCCAAATGGAACAGGTGTAAGAATAATTGGATAAATCTAAAGATAATACAGTTTCAAATATCAACAACCAAATTATAGTTGACGCTTCCAATTGTATCGCAGGCAGATTGTGTTCTCATGTTTCAAAACTTTTAATTCACGGTAATAGAGTAACAATAATTAATTCTGAACGAGCAATGATATCCGGAAATCGATATAAAACAATAGAAGATTACAAGAAATATCTTGAAGTAAGTTCTGTTACCAATCCTATTCATGGACCTTATCATCCAAGAAGACCAGATAGAATATTGACTAGAATGGTTAGAGGAATGGTTCCAAGAAGAAAACCAAGTGGTATAACAGCGATTAAACGTTTGAGAACATTTATTGGAGTTCCAACAGAATTAAGTTCAAAAGAAATAAAAATTTTTGACGATGCTAAAATAACAAAATCTGAATCATATTACATTACAATTGGCGATATTGCAAAACAAATAGGTTGGAAAGGAGAATAGGATATGACTAAAAACACTATTATAGATTTATATCCTGGACAGAGAAAAACATCAAGAGCGGTTGCTACTATTTCTAAAGGAAATGGTAAAGTTCGAATTAACAATATTCCAGCAGAGATCGTTCAACCTGATATATCAAAAGAATTGATATTAACCCCAATGAATATAATTGGAGATATACGTGATAAAATTGATATCAGTGTAAAAGTTGAAGGTGGTGGCTTTATGGGACAAGCTTTTGCAAGCGCAGTAGCAATATCGCGAGCCTTATCTGGAGCATCTAAAGGAGGACGTGAGCCAAAAGATCATCCATTGTCAAAAAATGTAAGACAAGAAATTCGTAAAAAAATAACTGAATTCGATAGACATTTGCTTGCGGGAGATCCTAGACAGACTGAATCAAAGAAATTCGGTGGACCTGGTGCTCGAAGAAAAAAACAGAAATCATACCGCTAGATATTACTTTTTTTAATTTATTTTGAACTCTTAGATTTAAATTATATGCGTATATATAACAAATTCTCATTTTAATCTTCTATGACAGATAACAAATTTTCTATAGTACGGTTAATGCTTAATGCTGATAGATTCGAAATTTTAGTTAAACCCGATCCAGCATTAGATTATAAGCTTGGTAAAAAAGTAGATGTTTCTAATATTTTAATTTCAGATGAAATTTATTCAGATGCTAATAAAGGTACACGTGTTCCTTATGAAAAATTAATCAAAAATTTTAAAACTAAAGATCAAATAGAAATTGCTAAACATATACTAGAACATGGTGACGTTAATCTAACAACTGATCAGCGTAGAAGAATGGTTGATGAAAAGAAAAAACAGATTACTCAATATATCAGCAGAAACTTTATTGATCCCAAGACACATCTCCCTCATCCACCCTTAAGAGTAGAAAATGCAATGGAACAAATTCGTTTGGTAATAGATCCATTCAAGAGACCAGAGGAACAAGCAAAAAAAATTATTGATGATTTAAGAAAAATTTTACCATTAAAATCTGAAAATCTTCAATTAGTTATTACCATTCCACCACAATTTTCATCTCAATCTTATAGTATTATAAAAGGATTAGGAGATCTCAAAGATGAAAAGTGGCTTCAAGATGGATCATTAAAAGTAATTATAGAAATAAATGCAGGATTACGTCTGACTTTTATTGAAAGAGTAAATTCTATTACAAAAGGCTCTGCTCATATTCAAGAACAATAATAACAATGAATAAATACCATTTATTAAAATAGGAAATTTGAACTTGAAAAGAGATATAAAAATTTTATATAATGATCCAAACAAAATACTTTTCTTTGTTAATGTTACTGATAAGGAGATGTTATTATATTCATGTTAGAAATTAAGAAAAGATATGTTATTCCAGGCGATGTGATTATAGAAGGCAATTATAGACCATTAATGAATGTTATCAAAAAGGATAATTTTATAATTGCTACAAGGATAGGAATTGCAGAGTCGAGTAAGGATGGTATAAAAGTTATCCCATTATCTGGTGTCTATATTCCAAGAGTAAATGATATAGTAATTGGAAAAATTATAGATAATTCTTCATTATCATGGGAAGTAGATATTAATGCTATTTTTTCAGCTCATCTTCCTGCACAAGATGTATTTGGAAGAGATTTTTCTCCTGCAAAAGATGATATGAAAAAAAGGCTTGCACCAGGTGATTTGGTAACATCTAGAATAATAACTTTTGATAGAACTAGAGATCCTATGTTAACAATTCAGGAAAAGGATTTAGGTAAGATTTCGAATGGTGAATTTTTAAAAATATCTTCAACACGTGTTCCACGTTTAATAGGAAAGAGAGGTTCTATGATACAAACTATTGAACAAGCTACACAAACTAGAATTTTAATTGGACAAAACGGGATACTTGTCGTAACTGGAAAAAATAATGAAGGAATTTCTCTAGCTTTCAAAGCTATAAGATTAGTTGAAGAAGAAGCACATACTTCAAATTTAACACAGAGAGTAAAAGATTTGCTTAATGTTTCTGAGGAGGAGGTAGCATCACAAACAGAAACTAATAATAGTTCAGTAAATAACGAAGAATATGTTAACAATGATAGTGCTAATAATAATTCCAATGAGATTGAAAATGGTCATAGTTCGAATAATACTCTTGAAACTTCAAGAGATTCAACATAAAAAGGAGTAGGATAAAAACTATGGATCAAACAATTCTAATTGATGAATATGGAAAACGTACTGATGGTCGCACTATCGATGAATTAAGAGATGTTAAAATTACTATTGGGGTTCTAAAGAATGCAGATGGCTCCGCCTTTATTGAATTTGGTAAAAATAAAATTATAGTGGCAGTATATGGGCCGAGAGAAGTTCATCCTAAACATATGGCTCAACCTGATCGATGCGTCTTGAGATGTAGGTATCATATGTCACCATTTTCAACAGATACTAGAAAAAACCCAGCTCCTTCAAGAAGAGAAGTTGAAATTTCAAAGGTAATGCGTGAAGCATTAGAGCCAGCAATAATGTTAGAGGATTATCCTAGAGCTGCTATTGATGTTTTTGTAGAAGTATTACAAGCTGATGGTGGCTCTCGATGTGCAGGAATTGCCGCAGCATCAGTAGCTTTAGCTGATGCTGGTATTAATATGAGAGATTTGGTTTCAGCATGTGCAGCGGGTAAAGTAAATGATAAAATAGTTCTTGATATTAATGACGTTGAAGATAAAGAAGGTTCAGCTGATATGCCCGTAGCATATTTACCGAATCTTGAACAAATAACCTTGTTACAGTTAGATGGAATCTTAACTGAATCCCAATTTGATGAATGTGTAGAAAAAGCAATTCAAGGTTGTAAAAAGGTTTATGAAATACAAAGAAAAGCATTAATCGAAAAATACTTCGGAAATGATTTGCCTGAAAGCGAAGAGAAAGAATTAGAGGAGGGTAAAGAGAATTGAGTTTATCAAAAAAATCACCAATAGTAATTGAACAATTACGTAAACGACATATGTTCGATTTAATTACTGAAGGAAAAAGACTGGATGGTAGAAATCTAGAAGATACAAGAGATCTACAGATAGAAGTAGATATAATCAAAAAAGCAGATGGATCTGCTAAAGTAAAATTAGGCAATTCTGAAGTAATTGCAGGAATTAAAGTCGAAACTGGTGAACCATTTGAAGGATTAGAAAATAAAGGTGCATTGATTGTAACTGCAGAAGTTCTACCTATTGCATCACCATATATAGAACCTGGACCTCCAGACGAAGAAACTATAGAACTAGCCAGAGTAGTTGATAGAGGAATTAGAGAATCTCAGATGGTTGATTTAGATAAATTAGTTTTAATTCCTGGTAAAATAGTATATACTATCTTCGTTGATTGTAGTATAATTAATGCTGATGGTAACCTTTTTGATGCTACTTCATATGCTGTAGTTGCTGCGTTATTAAGTAGTAAATTACCAATTTTTGAAATTCATGATGAAAAGGTGGTTGATACAGGAAAAAAACAAGAAACTCCTATTACAACAATACCTATATCAATAACCTCGATAAGGATAGGAAATAATATTATTCTAGATCCTACAGCTGAAGAAGAAGCGTGTATGGAAACAAGGATAACAATAACCACTAATTCTAATGGTGAATTTACTGCAATACAGAAGGGATCAACTGGTCATTTTTCAATTGAACAAATAAAATTCATAGCTAAAACAGCAAGAATTAAAGCAGAGACTATAAGAACTAAATTAAAGGAACTGATAAAATAGATGGTAAGTAGAAACAGAAAAGGTCAAACTGCGCTAAAAGGCCTAGGAACAAAATTTGGAGCAACTGTTAGGAAAAGATATGGTAAAGTATACAGGATCCTTAAACAAAAAAGACGGTGTCCGTCTTGCGGCTCATTAAAATTTGGGCGAATAGCTTCTGGAATTTGGAATTGTCCCAAATGTGATTTTAAAGTAGCTGCCGGAGCATACGATATAAATTTTGGGAAACTTTAAAGCTAAAATTGATATTTCTCCTTATTTTTCATCATCTTTGGAAACAAAAACCTTTATAAAATCTTTATATAATGCTTTACAACCTGAGACAAAAGTATCTACTCCTCTTATAGACTCTTATATTTTAAATAGAGATTGTATTCCGTCATTAGTGATTGAAATTACTACTTCTGATCTGGCAGAATTAAGATCTTTTATTAATTCTTATTTGCGCCTAATTAAAACCATCAATTTATGTATAACTAATCTGCTAATCGTATAACGTTATGAATTTATATTCAATTAATTTAATTATTTAATGAATTGGGTCAAGAAAATGAACTACCTCCTTGGCTTAAAGAACAAATATCCAGATTGCAACAGCTTCAACAAAATCTGCAAGCTATTATGATGCAGAAACAACAAATAGAATTAGAAATTGTGGAAACAGATAGAGCATTGGAGGAATTAGGTAAAACGACTACAGCTGATTCTATTTATAAAGCTGCAGGTCCTTTATTAATAAAGTCTGAGAAAGATATAGTAGAAAAAGAACTAAGTGAAAAAAAAGAATTAGCAAATACTAGAGTTATGGTGTTAGGAAAACAAGAATCACGTGTAAAAGAAAATCTTAAAGAAGTTGAAAATAAGATTAATCAAATGCTAAAAGGAACACAATCTACAACACAAAAATAAATTAATTTTTATAGCATATTTTAGTTAGAAACAATAATCAGAGTCTTTAATTTTATTTGTGTCTTTTCGTATTGTTGTAGATGAGAGAGAGCGAAATAGCAGAGTTCCTAAATTCTTAATTGAAGACGGTGCACAAATAGATTTTGCACGACTTTCAGTAGGAGATTACATTATAGCTCCTGAAATAGCTATCGAAAGAAAGACTATAAGTGATTTAATTAATTCAATATACGATGGACGACTCTTCATTCAGTGTTCTGATTTAATACAGTTTTATTCCAAGCCTATTTTACTAATAGAAGGGAATATTTTGAATTTACAATTTGAAAATTTTACTGAAAAACAAAATAATGAAATTGAAATAACAGTTGAGAAAATTTTACAGATTTATGATGCTCTTGCTACTGTTGCATTAATTTTTAGGATACCGATTATTCATTCCCCATCAGCAAATTATACTTCAAAATTTCTTATTATTTTATTAAATAAAGCGATTAAATCTGGTATTACAATCAATGGACCATTGATCAAGAGAATAAAAAAGGGAAATCACATTCAATTACAACAATTATCTATACTTTCGTCGTTACCAGGAGTAGGAGATAAATTAGCAATAAAACTACTTAAAAAATTTGGAACACCATCAAGAGCAATAAATGCTTCAATATCTGAATTATCTTTGATACCAGGTTTTGGAAAAGCAAGAGCTGAAAAAGTGAAAAAGATCCTTAATTCTAATCTTAATGATGATAACACAAAAAATCAACAAGAAACATTAAATTTTTAAATCTCATTATTTACTTGTTTTAAATCCCTTTATATTAATTAGTAAATAAAATTCCTCATGAAATTAATAAAAAAACTAGAGATTCAATCAAAAAAAAATATTATTGATTTTCTGAATAATCAACAGGTTGGTAGATTGGCATCAATAGATATGAATGGCTTCCCTCAAGTAATACCAATGAATTTTGTTTATATTCAAGCAGAAAAACTCAGAGATAATATCTATTCTATTAAAGAAGATGGTATATACATGCATTCTTTTCGAGTTGGTGAGAAACTAGATAATATCAGAAGAACCCCGACTACAGGATTTGAAACAGATCAACATCTTGCCTTTCTTCCATCTTACTATTTTCATCCATATGATGCGTCACAGGCAGATACGTTGTATATAAGCGTGGTTATAAAAGGATATTCCTATATCGTTGAAGATAGGGAAGAAAAAACTTTAGCTTTAAATTCATTAATGGAAAAATACCAAAAGGAAGGTCATTACGAAAAACTAAACTCGAAAATGCGTTCAGTACAAGAAGTAGCTATAATTAAATTGATTCCTACTGATATGAAAGGTAAATACAAGATTGGGCAGCAATGGACTCCTGCATATAGATTGAAAATAGCTAAAAATATTTTGGCTAGAGAAAAAGAAAATACTAAAATAATTTTTGAAGTAATGGGAATTGAAATTTTAGAAAACGGGACTTTAGTAATAAAAAAAGAACCATTATTATGATTTAATAATGTTGTCCGCATATCTGAAATGCAAACATAATATATCCAATAACAGTACCATCTTTTCTAAACTGATAAAAATTATTTTTCTCTTTTGGCATCATTTCATATTTTATTGATAACGCTTTCTCTTTGGGAATTTGTATTATTTTTAATCTGTCATTATATATTTTTTCTAATGGTATTGGTAAATTGTCTGAATCATCACCTATAATAATAATCATTGCAACTATTCTATCTATATTTTCCCTATCGACTACAATTAGATAATTATTGGGATTTTCATTTTTAAAAGGGTCAGGATAAGTGAATGAATCAATTTTAGCATATTTTATAAATTCTTCTCTGAAGGAGTATGCAAGTTGATTCATAATTGCTATATCCCCAATATCCAATGATTTGATGGATTCAGGTTTTAGAGATTGTACTTCAGAAGATAACATAGCTATAGTTTAATTATTTGATATATATTTTAATTTATTCACTCTTATTTAGTATACTATCTTTTATTCCTCAAAATACTTTACTCTTTCTTTCTTAAATTCTCTTGAACTGAATAAAATCTTGTAATCATAGACCTCAATTATATTTGAAATCTCTTTAGCAATTTTTTCAGCAGCTTTTATGCTTCTTGCATGAATCATACTAAATATATTAAATTCCCAATCGGGATAAGTCGGCCTTCTATAACAATGGCTTACTTGTGTAAATGCCGCCAATTTGTATCCTACTTTATCTACTATTTCTTCTGGAACTTTCCATACTATCATCCCATTTGCAGTAAATCCCGCATCCCTATGCCTCAAAATAGCAGCAAAACGCCTCATTATACCATTTTCTTGATATTCTTTTGTTTTTTCAAACAATTTATTCAGTTTTATTCCAAGCTTCTCAGCACTTTGCTTAAAAGGTTCTGGAATTATTTCTATATCCTTTTGTAATTCTCTTATAAACTCTTTATCTTGATCAGTTAATTTACTTCTTTTAGGATTAAGTTCTTTTACCATCTCGGTTGGTTTAGGATGGGAGGCATCTTCATTGACCATATCTAATTTAACACCTATTTTATACATTTTCAATGTTGGTAAAAGCCTATATTTTATTACTCCATGCAGAGCAGACATCTTATCCAAAGTTTCTTTCATATCTTTTTCTGGGGGTACTGCTAAAGTGAACCATATATTGAACTCATGATTCCTTTCATAATTATGACTTACACCAGGATGTTTGTTTATTTCATTAGCTACATATTCTAATTTCTCAGGTTTGACTGCAAAAGCTATTAATGCACTCTTGTACCCTAATCTTCTGGTATCAAATATTGCATTAATTTGTCTTATTAATCCCATTTGTTTAAGAGACTTTATTCTTTCCATAACCTCATTTTCAGATATATTGTGATGAATAGCGATCTCTAAAAATGGTCTTTCTGTAAGAGGAAAACGCCATTGAATTTCATTTAAAATATTTCTATCTAGTAAATCCAAATGATTTACTTGTATAGACGCTCTCAATTTTTGTTGATAATATATTTTATCTATTAAATACTTATGTATTTACTATTATAAAACGTGCAATTTCCATCCTTGATAATATAACTAGAAAAAGTTTAGATATTAAATTATATAATTTAACCTGCAAAGAATTTATGTAAATCAAATTCTTGTTTTTTCATTTAATATTAATTAAAGTAAATTTATAAAATACTTTTAATCGTAAAATATTGTATTAAAATTAATGAAAAATAAAAAAGATATAGATGATGATATAAATGATATTGAGGTTGATGATAATAAATATGAAGATTCTGATAAATTATCTTTTGATGATACAAATACTTCTAAGAACCATAAAATTAAAAATACGAAAAGAACTAATTCTACCTCATCAAATAATGAATTAGATCAATCAATTAAAAATAATTCAATATCCAATCCTGAAGGTCTTGATTCCAAATTTTTCGCAATTAGAATTACAGGAGGTCAAGAGAATGTTGTAGCAAATATTTTACAAAATAAGATAAATTCAAAAAGAATAAGTTTACGTTCTATTCTTATTTTGGAGAATTTTAAAGGCTATGTTATTGTTGAGGCTCCTGATTCAAATATTGCATATGATGCATTATATGGGGTTAGACATGTCCGTGGACAGATACGAGGAGATCTTCCTTTTAGTGATATTGAAAAATATCTTGTAAAAAAACCTATAGTAACAGAGTTAAATATAGATGATACCGTAGAAGTTATAGCCGGACCATTTAAATCAATGAAAGCAAAAATTATACGTGTTGATTATGAAAAACACGAATCTACTGTAGTATTACTTGATTCTCCATATCAAATTCCTGTTACCGTCGACGCAAATTACTTAAAAAAAATAAGTATTTAATTTGTAATTAAATATGAATTGAGTATATAAATAATCATTTAAAAAATACATGATGTCGATTTATATTTAGGAAAAATATTGTTTTTGACATGGGCGATAAAAAGACTGTCTCCGCTTTAGTAACTGGAGGAGAAGCTAGTGCAGGGCCTCCTCTTGGACCAGCATTGGGGCCACTCGGAATTAATGTTTTACAAGTTGTAAATACTATTAATGATAAAACCAAAGATTTTCCTGGAATGAAAGTTCCTGTTAAAGTGGAGGTTGATCCTGATACAAAAAAATTTACTGTAGAAGTAGGTATTCCACCAACTACTGCATTAATAGCCAAAGAAGCTGGTGTTACGAAGGGATCTGGAACATCAGGTAAAGATTATGTAGGAAATATTGGCATGGAAAATATAGTTAAAATCGCACGGATGAAAATAGATGTATCTTATGCCATTGATTTAAAAAATGCTGCAAAAGAAATAATCGGATCATGTGTCAGTAGTGGTATAAAGATTGAAAATAAACCTGCCAAAGAAATTTACGCAGATGTAGAAAGTGGCAAATATGACTCCTTATTCAAGTAAAAATTTAGATTAATTTCCTAAATTAATTTTTTATAATTGTGAATATCTTATTTTGTTTATTTTAATAAAAATCGTATTACAGAAAATTAAAATATCCCCATCTCTGTCACATTGTTGTAAATTAATTTAGGTGAGAATGATAGAATGTCAATTCAACAAGGTTCAGCTGGTGGTGTACCAGTTTTAATATTAAAAGAAGGATCTACTCAAACAAAGGGAAAAGAAGCTCAAAAGAATAACATAACAGCTGCTAAACTAATAGCAGACATTGTCCGTTCAAGTCTTGGTCCACGTGGTATGGATAAAATGTTAGTAGACACATTAGGCGATGTTACCATCACAAACGATGGTGCTACTATTCTTAAAGAAATAGATGTACAGCATCCTGCTGCTAAAATGATGGTAGAGATTAGCAAGGCAACAGATAATGAAGTTGGTGATGGAACTACTTCTGTAGTGATATTAGCTGGTGCATTAATTGAGAAAGCAGAGGATCTTATAACAAAGGATGTTCATCCAACCATTATAGTAGATGGATATCGAAAAAGTGCTCAAAAAGCAATTGAAATTCTTAATAAAATAGCACAAAAAGTTAATGGAAATGAGAATAATGAATTACTTAAAATAGCAAAAACATCAATGCAAACTAAACTTGTCTCAAAGGAAGCTGATGAATTATCTCAAATTGTAGTAAAGGCAGTTTTACAAGTATCTGATAAGCTCGATACAAAATACAAAGTAGATATCGATGATGTTAAGGTAGAAAAGAAAGCAGGCGGATCATTGAAAAATACTACTTTAATTCAAGGAATAGTGTTAGACAAAGAAGTCGTTCATGGGGGAATGCCAAAGAGAATTGAAAATGCCAAAATTGCATTATTAAACAGCGCTTTGGAAATTGAAAAAACTGAGTTTGATGCAAAAATAAACATTAGTTCCCCAGACCAAATGAAAATGTTTCTTGAAGAAGAAAATAAAATGTTAAAAGATATGGTCGATAAAATTAAAAATTCTGGTGCTAATGTGGTTATATGTCAAAAAGGAATTGATGATATAGCTCAACACTATTTAGCAAAATATAATATTTTAACCGTTCGTAGAGTTAAAGAAAGTGATATGACAAAATTAGCAAGGGCAACTGGTGCGCGTATAGTAAACAATATTGATGATCTGACTACTGAGAATTTAGGTAGCGCCGATTTAGTTGAAGAACGAAAAGTTGAAACTGATAAATGGGTATTTGTTGAGGGTTGTAAACATCCAAAATCTGTTACTATTTTAATCCGAGGAGGTTCTCAACGAGTAGTAGACGAAGCGGAAAGATCTATTCACGATGCATTAATGGTCACAAAAGATGTTTTAGAAAAACCGTACATAGTTGCTGGGGGTGGATCTCCTGAAGCTTATGTTGCTGGAAAACTTAGAGAATGGACGAGTACATTATCAGGACGAGAACAATTGGCTGCCGAAAAATTTGCTGACGCTCTTGAGGTAATACCTATTACATTAGCAGAAAATGCAGGTATGGATCCGATAGATGCAACAACTGATCTTAGAGCAAAACAGAGCAAAGGTTCAAAATGGATGGGTGTCGATATTAAATCTGCAAAGATTACTGATATTTCAAAGTTAGATATATTTGAACCATTAAGTGTAAAAGAACAAATAATTAAATCTGCAACTGAAGTGGCATCAATGATATTAAGAATTGATGATGTGATTGCATCGAGTAAATCTGCAGGTGGAGGAATGCCACCAGGTGGAATGGGAGGAATGCCACCTGGAATGGGAGAAATGTAAATATCTTAATTAACTTTTTTTAGTTCCAGATCAATTACCTCCCTAATCCAACCACCAACATTTTTCAATTTTGATAATTGAACTAGATATTGATTCCATGTAAAAGTTGTAGAATAAGCCTCATTCCACTTTTTATAATTTTCTTTAAGATACCATCTAGCTTTATTATGATAAATACAATAGTCAGAGTTTTCTATTCTTGTTCTTTCGCATACGATGCATTTCATTAGATATATTTAGCTAATATATTAAAAAGAACTACATATTAAATTAACAATGATTTAAAAAAGGTATTTATATTTATTTTAAATGCTATCTTTTATTGAATTATAGTAAGAAATCTAAACTCATTCTTGTAGTATCAGTAATTTATCTAATTTTCTTTTTCGCATTGTCTACTGGATTAATAAATGCTGTCTTAGAAGGTGTAAATGTACCCGAAGGGCTTACCATTGTTCCATCTAGATCATTACAATCAATAAGCGAAACAATAATCATTACCTTAATACTTTTTGTGGGTGTATTTGGATCATTTCTGTTGTACAGATCTGGACATTCAAATACTCCAAAAACACAGTACGGATTTTTGGCTGGGGGATTTTTTGTAATTACAATGTCATTAGTATTAGGATTAATGATAATAAACATAAAACTCAATCTATAAATAAATAAAAAGTTAGGGATATCAAATTATTTCTATAAAGTCTAGTTATTACTAATAGATTAATTCTAACAACAATCCATTAGATCCTTTAAATTAATGTTGATTCTTCTCCCTAATATGTCCATAGGATTACTTATAGGTCGTTTTCAGCCGTTACATTTAGGACATATTGAATCTATCAAATTTGCGGCGAGACAGATTTCAACGTTGGTCATTGTTGTAGGAAGCGCACAAATAAGTTATGAACTAAGAAATCCTTTTACTGCAGGAGAAAGAATAACAATGATTAGAAATACATTACTCTATATTGATGAAATAGATCTCAGGAATCTTCTTATTATCCCAGTTCCTGATACAAACATTCATGCACTATGGACCCATAACGTCGATTTATTAGTTCCAGCATATGATGTTATCTTTACAAATGATCCATTTACAATAGCTTTATTTCAAGAAAGAAATAAAAAAATAGTTCAGCCTCCACTATTTGAAAGACCAAAATTCTCTGGAACCAAAATTAGAGAAAATATGGTAAAAGAAGAAAATTGGAAAAACTTGCTTCATTTTGAGACTGTAAAAGTAATAGAAGAAATAAACGGAATAAAAAGATTATCTCTTCTTTGGAAAAAATATAAAGAAGGCATCAATAATACCTAACAACTCTGTTGTTATTATTTTGATAGAATTAAATTATAATATCTAGTAATTTATAATTATGTCAGCTAATAATGATCTTCAATCAATTCTTGATAATATTAAAGTAGGGGATATTATCAATATAGTGTTAAAAAATAATTCTATAATGTCAGGTAGATGCATGCCAAGATATGAGACTAGTGAAAAGGATCATATAATAATTAAATTAAACAATGGTTATAATATTGGGATAAAATTAAATAAAATAAAATCTATCACGAAAATTTCTTCATTTTCTAATATGTCAAATGAACTATCAGAAAATAACTTAGACAATTCAATATCTTTGAAATCTAAATCTAAAACTGATATTGATTTCTCTATGATGTCTAATTTACCTAAGATAGCTTTAATTAGTACAGGTGGAACAATTGCCAGTAAGATAGATTATCGAACAGGAGGCGTTACATCTGTTTTGTCAGCTCAAGACCTATACACTTCAATTCCAGAACTTTCTCAATATGCTTTGATTGACACTGAAATCTTAATTAATGAGTATAGTGAAAATATAGGTCCAATACAATGGAACCTAATAGCTAATAGAGTAATAGAGAAAATTAATTCTGGAATCTACGATGGAATAGTAATATCTCATGGAACTGATACAATGGGTTATACAGCAGCTGCATTAAGTTTCGCATTACAAAAAATTCCTATTCCTGTTATATTAGTTGGTGCACAGAGATCTTCTGATCGTCCTTCATCTGATGCATCTTCTAATCTTATAGCAGCAATTCTTTTTGCAACTCAATTAGAATATTCCGGCGTATTTGTATCTATGCATGGTAGCATATCTGATGAACAAATCTACTGTCACTTGGGCACAAGAGTAAGAAAAAATCATACTAGTAGACGTGATGCATTCAGGTCAATAGATATTTCTCCAATAGCAGTGGTAAAAGAAGATCGAGTTGAAACACAAAATATTTCATCAGATATAATTTTACAAAAAAGGAATAAATGTAAAAAAAATAAAAACCTCGATGTAATACCAAACATTAAATTTGATGATAAGGTTTTTCTATTAAAATACTATCCAGGACTTGCTCCATTATTAATAGAAAATGTACAAAAATTAGGATACAAAGTAATCATTATAGAAGGAACTGGACTAGGTCATATTAATAAAAATTTCTTTTCTTCTCTAAAAGAGGTAATATCTTCTGGAATCTTAGTTTTCATGACATCTCAATGTATTTGGGGTAGAACAAATCTAAATGTCTATGATACAGGCAGAGATCTAGAAAGGATAGGTGTAATATCTTTATATAATATGCTACCCGAAACTGCTACGGTAAAGGCAATGTGGCTATTAGCAAATTCTAATAATTTAGAATATATTAAAAATAAAATGCAAGAAAATATTTCAAATGAAATTACTTATATTACTCCTATTGTAGATGATGTAATTTCATAATAGTTAAAATTATACATTTTTATCCATATTTGATGTGACTATTAATTTGAATGAAATAATTTTAAAAGTTGGTTTTGAAATTCATCAACAATTATCTACTAAAAATAAATTATTTTGCGACTGTAAATGTTTGGAAGCAAAAACTTACGATTCTATTTTTTTAAGAAAATTACGACCTGCCCAGAGTGAACTTGGCTCGTATGATCGAGCCAGTCTCTTTGAATTTACAAAAATGCGTACTATCAAATATCATTCGTCTTATATTTCAAGCTGTTTGGTGGAAGCTGATGAAGAACCACCACATAAAATAAATAATGATGCTATGGAAACTGCATTGATAATATCTCTTGCCCTCCAATCTAACATTATTGATGAAATAAATGTAATGAGAAAAATAGTGATTGATGGATCAAATACAACTGGATTTCAAAGAACAATGTTAATTTCTTATGGTGGTTATTTGGATGTGGAAGATAAAAAAATAAGAGTACAAACTATTTGTTTAGAAGAAGATTCTGCAAAGTTATTATCAGATGATGATGAGTATCGAGAATATGGATTAGATAGACTTGGAATACCATTAATTGAAATTGCTCTTGAACCTGTTACTGGTACACCAACAGAAATAGTAAAAATAGCTATTACTTTAGGAAGACTATTGAGAGCAAGTAAACGTGTAGTTAGAGGATTGGGAAGTATTAGACAAGATGTAAATATATCCATTAATAATGGAACGGGTATTGTAGAAGTAAAAGGAGTTCAGAGACTAGACCAACTCATCAAAGTAATAGAATATGAATCACGTCGCCAACATGGTTTAATTTTAATTGCTAATAAAATGAAAGAAAAAGACCCCAATAGTATTATAATTGGAGATAAAATTTCAGATATTACTGACATTTTAATAGATTCACCTTCTAAAATAATCAAAAATATTCTTTCTAATAAAGAGAATGTTTTCACATCTATTAGTGTTAAAGGTTTTAAAGGGCTATTTGGGTTTGAACCCTATCCAGATATAAGAATAGGTAAACAATTAGGAGAACTAGTGCGATTTTATGGATTTAAGGGTATATTTCATTCAGATGAATTACCTAATTATGGTATAACAGATAAAGAAGTTAAAAAAATTTATGAAATTCTAAACATTGATCCTTCTAAAGATGGTTTTGTTATCCTTGGTGGACCTAAAGAAAAAATGTCTATTGCAATAAATGCAATATGTGATAGACTTAATAATGTCAGCTTGGGCGTTACGTCAGAAACTAGAGCAGCTACGCTAGATGGAAAAACAATATACAGCAGACCAAAACCAGGATCTGCACGAATGTATCCAGAAACAGACATATCTTCTTTTAAAATAACTGACGATCTTCTTAATTCTCTAAAAGAAAAAGTTCCAAAATCTTGGAATGAAACTATTTTATCGATAGCAAAAAAATATCAACTAAATAAAAATTTATCAGAAAAAATTTTTGATTCTACTTATTTTGAAATCTTTGAACTACTTACTAGTTTGACTAAAATCTCTCCATCATTTATAGCATCAAAACTTACTGAAGATATTTTAAATTTAGAGAGACAAGGTTATGATTCTAGTATATTGAATAATAACATTCTTGTAGATCTTTTTAAAAGATTGGACGAGGGTCTTATTGCTAAAGAATCAATTAATCTAATTTTCGAAAAGTTAATGAGCAAGACTGCAAAAAGCATTGATGAATCCATTAATATTCTCGGGATAAAATCAGTTAGTGATGAAGAACTTGAACAAATTATAAATAAAGTTGTAGAAGATAATATTTTGATTATACAAGAAAAGAAAATGGAAGCTCTAAGTACTTTGATGGGAAAATGCATGACTATTCTTCGTGGTAAAGTTAATGGAAAAAAAATTCATGATTTAATAAATAACAAATTACAGGTCATATTATCAAAGAATTGATAAATTTCTTAGCATTATCTCTTAGTTCATTTAATTAGATTATCTCTAAAATTTTACCATCGTCTATGATTGATTGAAATTATAAATTTAAAGTATTTTATAACATTACTTATTTTATACTTTAATAATTTAAAAGAACATATTTATTATTTATTATTCTTTTGATTCAATTTTAATATTAGAATCTTTAAGATTACAGATATTTTAATAGATAATGTTTTATTGTAAGATATTATATTATTAATTTTGTTAATATTGTTCTTTTATTGTATCTTTATGTTATAAAATTTGGAGACTATATTAGTAAAGAATAATTATTTTTATTCTGTTTCCGATTAATATAAGAATAAGTAGTTTAATTATATACTTATCTATGGATAAAAAAACAAAATCCAGTAGTAGAAAAACAATTAAAAAATCTACATCACCAAAAAGTACAAAGAAAACAACAACAACAACAACACCAGCAAAGAAAGCAGCAGCTACAAAAAGAAAAACAACAACACCAGCAAAGAAAGCAGCAGCTACAAAAAGAAAAACAACAGAAATTAATGAGCTGCAAAAATTGACTGGAAGCCCAACTGAAAGTTTAACAGAAAGCCCAACTGAAAGTTTAACAGAAAGCCCAACAGAGCAAATCCAATCAGATTCAAATTAATATTACACTAATCTGATGTTTCCATATAGTATTCATAATTTGCTTATCCAATAATTTTTTTATACTTTTTTATTATAATGTTATACTTATTAAATTTTATAAATTAAATTAATTTGTGTTGTACAACATATCTGTTATCAAGGATCTTAATTTAAGATAATGTCCTCATCTACTTTAACTCAAAATTATGATTGTTTATTGTTGTATTATTGTACATTGGAACATAGAATTGTATCCAATAATGGACATATAATAGATCATATTCATTTTTAATACATGGATAGTAATCGTCAAACAATTCCGTTCTATCTTTGAAATACTGATTGACTATATATATCAAATTTTCTCTTGAAGAATGTAAATAGTGTTTCAACTTCAGTAAATTGCATGCATACTTCATCATTATAAAGTTCTGTCACCTTTGTAAACTGTATTTTTTCTTTATTTCTCGACTAGTGAACGAAGAAATTTTCCAGCAACAAGCATATTTCTCTCCTCTGAGATACAGATTCCAAATACTGAACTATGTACTGATTCAATACAAAACCATAACCAGAAATGTTGTCTACCAATATGAATAACAGTTTCATCTATTATGAATGTTGTTACTATTTCCTTTTATAAATCGGATATTCTGCAGATCTCAATTCATTTTCATACAGACACGTAACTCTACTTCTCGTCTCATATCTGAATATTACTAATGCCTCTGATGTATTGTGTAGACTCTAGTCAAGAAAGTACAAATACAAATAATACATTGATGCAATAATAAATATTCTATTTCCCCAACTGTTATAACCATAATATGATGAGAATAGTGACATTTACAGCTATAGATTTATCGTTAACTTAAGAGCCTATTTGTTTAAATTCTTTAGATAGAATCAGAATAAAAATAGTAATATAATAATTGTAACTGTATACCGAATTAATTTCAACATTACAAATTTTACTAGATTCTATATCTAGATCTACATTGTGAAGATTAGGACAGAAGGTATATCGATCTCAATGTTTAGCGTACGTTGAAAAAGTTATTGAATAAATAGAGATCTAATTATAATGTCCAATATTTTATCTGAAAAGTCAAAAAATATCTAAAAAATATTTATTGATCTAAAATTCTGAATGCATTATTTTCATAAGCATAACTTACAATTGAGTTTTATACTTAGGTTAAATAATTTTATTATTACTTCTATAATTATATTACATTCTTTTTTGAATAAATTTGCTATATAAAAAATCAATTATTATATATGATATATACTCAATATTTTAATACTAATTTTGTGTATTGTATGATAATTAAGTGAGAAAAACTAAAAATGTCTTTATATTATGAATTAGAAAACAACTCTTGTGAAATATGCGGTGAAAAACCTTCTCGAGCATGTATAAACGAATATAGAAATAATGGCAGGGACTTTGAAGAACCCATCTTACATTATAGTTGTTTAGAACATGCAATTGGTATTTATAAAAAGTTAGAGGACGATAGAAAAGAAGATTGGTTCTTAGTCCATCTCTGAATTAATTAACATATTTTTTAAAATCTACCATTTCTGTGAAAGCTATTTATTTTATAATGGATTATTTTTGATTACATTTCATATTTTCTTTTATATTTTATTTCTGACAGAATATTGAATAAAATATTGATTGATAAACTCCATATATCCAAAGTTATAGAAGCAGTAAAGACAATATTCATAGTAGAATACTGTTTTACTTTAAATATTAATTCTTGTGGAAATTCTTATAATTAGAGATAAGCAAAGGAAAAATAGAAAGGGGTGAAATTTGTAAAGAAAATATGGACGTGATATTATATAAAA
>DATFCH010000184.1:0-10371 GCA_035253345.1 Nitrososphaeraceae archaeon | reverse complement strand
AAAGTTATGCATAAATAAGATATAATAATTGTCTCAAGATTAACAAGATTTCGTGACATTATAGTAACTAATTTCTTATCAGCTCCCTTATAGTAAGAATTTTTTCGACATATTCCAAGCTTGAACTTGATCATAAAATCTTGATTTTTGGATATAGAAAATAACCACGGTAAAATAAGTTATGGGTAGTTCGTGTTCTTAAAAATTCTTTTTGATGCTTAATGGTTGTCAGATCTGCTTCAAATTGATTTTTTGATCCATGTTTGTTTTACATAATTGGCAAATTTTATCATTGTTAATGAGATAAATTCACTAAGTAAAATAGTTAAAATAAGTATAAAGCAATTAGCCGGGGGGGTCTGTTCATGTTATTTAATTATATTCCTTCAGTGGTAAATCTTACCAGTATTAAATCTTCAAATCATTAACATTGCATATTATCAATAATTGAATTTATATTCTTAAAAAGCACATTGGCGTTAGTCGCACTAATGTCATTTTTATTATTAGTGATTTGAAGAATAAACTCTTCTAAATTATCACATATCTCTTTATCATTATTAGGATTTTTTTGGTTTACTAATGTTTGTATTTCTCTTAAAATGACATTTAAATTATTTTTCAATATGTTAGAAATATCGCTATTTTCAATTATTATTTCTATATCGTTTAATACCTTATTCAAATCAATAATTGTCCAGGTAAATTGAACTGGTGTTTCATCAATTTTGCCGACTTGGTCTATAGCACGAACCTCAAAGGTATGTTTGCCTATGTCGAGATTATCAATAATATGTGGAGAAGTACATATATCAAAAGTGGAGGAATCAATGTTACATTCAAAAGTCAATCCTTCTAATGAAGTTGTATCATCAGATCCTTCAAAAAATATCCTAATAGAAGTAGATAATGTATTGTCTTGATTTAATAAGTTATTATCTTGTTTATCTCTAACATTTATTATTTTAGTTGATGGAGGAGATACATCGATTGTAGCATCATCGTTTTCATCTTCAATACTATTAGTAGTTTCATTAACAATTGTCCATATAAAGTGGGCTGGTGTTTCATCGAACATACCACTTTCCTCTATAGCACGAACCTCAAAGGTATGTTTGCCTATGTCGAGATTATCAATAATATGTGGAGAAGTACATATATCAAAAGTGGAGGAATCAATGCTACATTCAAAAATTATTTGAGAACTCCCAGTCAAATTAATCTGTCCAACAAAGTCTACTTTTAATAAACCAGAAGATGTATTGTCACCATCATTCAACATATTGTTATTTCCATCTATTGCCATAATAATAGATGTATCAGGAAAGCTGGATGCATCTTTACTTGTTTGCAGAGTTGAAATTTTATCTTTATTGGAATTTTCGATATTAACCCATTCTTTCAAACTGAAAACTATTTGTTGAGAATCTTTGTTTATACTATCAGCTAGATCCTGACCTAAAGCTGAAGCATAAGGGATAAAAGAGAAATTAATCAAAAATTGAAATGAAACAACAATCCAAAGGGATAATGATAGAATAATAGGCATATTTAGAATATTTTTATTTGAACATTCTATTATCAACTTTTAATATATTTTATATTATTTTAATTTTAAAGGTAATGAATAAATTTTAAATATCAATGTTCTAATTAAGGGAAACTTATGAATCTGCTATAATATTTTAGTGATAGTTAACTTTCAGAAAATGAATTATCTCCGAATTTAAAGTACGGATTTTAAAACGATATGGACTCAACAAAATCTCATGGGGCAGTTATTTCATAGATAAAACAGAATTTGTCATATTTATTCTTGGTTTGCAAAATGTATATACTCTATTTCACTTTTATAAACTGTGATATATTTTCATTTTCGACGAATAAGATATAATTATTATAATAATGATTGTAATATAGAAGCGGTTAAGGTCGTTTTAAATAAGCTCAAGTAGTATTAGATACTACCTATCATTAGTTCTAATCTCTATAAAAAAATCTTGTAATGCGATTAAATCTTAATTAATTCCGTTAGCTTGTACATGTCATAATCTCAAAATTTTTTTCAAATATTAAAGAAATAGATATAAAGTTAGTAGAACAAAATTTATTGGTTTTAACGATTAGCTTGCTTCTTTTTTTCTCCCTTTCCAGAATGTGCAATTTTTTTGTGCGATTCCATTCTATCCTTAGCACTAAAGGTCATACCGCATTCTTTGCATTTGAATATTTCCTGATCACTTTTATTTTTAGAGAATTTTTCTGTAAATTTAAATAAACTAGAGAGTCTTGATTTATTCTTATCCTTAGGCATCAAAAATAATCAAACCATACCTATATTTAATTACAACTTAACTTTGTTAACTACTACTCTTAAAATTTGTTTTGTTTTAGTATTAACTATTATATTATTATATAAATGTAATTTTTGGTAGTGTCAGGCAGGTTTATAATATTTGGATTGTTAAGACCTCGTAACAAATTAAAGAGTTAAATATCTTATAATTAGTATACTATTTAATAGGTATTGAATTACTGTGAAAAAATTTGATTTTGATAATAATATTGGGTTTTTGATTCATAGAACAGCTAAAGCATTAACTAGGGCTTTTGACCAAGAATTGCGTCAAAAGGTTGGGATTACTTTCGGACAATAGAAGGTTTTAGCTATGCTTGTGAATTATAATAATAGATTAAGCCAAAAAGAGATAGCTGAAAAATTAAGATTAGAAGGACCAATTCTTATTCCTATTATTGATAAACTAGAAAAAGATGGTCTTGTAGTTAGAGAAACAGACCATAACGTTCGGAGGAGCAACCGACTCTTCCTTACTCCTAAAGTAGAAAATATTTGGGAAAAAATGATAGAATGTGGATCAAAAATCAAGAAAAATTCGTTAAAAAGAATTACTCCCAAGCATATTTCAATAACTAAAGACACGATAGAAAAGATGAACCAAAACATTCAGGATGTATTTACATCATATTATACACATTCCGAAACTATGCAAAAAAAACATGCGAAAGGATTTCAAAGGTAAAATTATCAATGAATAAAATTTTGAATCGAAATAATGAAAAATACTAATTTAAATCATACATCCGAAGAAAAAATTAAAGGACTTTTAAAAAAGTCAAAAGAAAAGAACGTCGTAAGACAAGATAAAGATATTAGAATTTCAATGCATGCTTGGAAAATGCTTGCCATTCTGAGTTGTCTTGCAACTATGGTTATGTATGCTGAAACTATGCTTATACCTGCTATTCCAAATATGATAAAAGATTTTCATATTTCCTATGGAATTTCGTCCTGGATTTTAACATCATATTTAATAGCGGGAGCAGTCATGACTCCAATCGCTGGAAGTTTATCAGATTTATATGGAAAAAAGAAAGTGCTGTTGATTATCATGATAATATACGCAATAGGCGTTTTCATGGCGGGCTTATCAACAGATATGATAACTTTGCTTTTTGCCAGAACGATTCAAGGAATTGGTATATCTATGTTTCCAATAGCTTTCAGTATAATAAGAGATCTCTTCCCAAGGGAAAAGATTTCCATTGGACAAGGTGTAATAACTTCAATGTTTGCTGCTGGTTCAGTAATCGGCTTGTCCGTTGGAGGGATTATTATTCAAGATTATGGTTGGCGAATGACATTTTTTATGATAGTACCAGTATCACTTTTGCTTCTTTTTATTATCAAAAAGTATATTTTTGTTGAGGAGGAAATAAGACCTCAAACAAGACAAAAAAAATTAACTAAAGATACATATAATTTTGAAAATACAAACTTAGGTGAATCTTTACTAAATAGTGAAGATAATAATGGTATTGACAAAAAATATAATCAAAGAAAAATTCGCATCGATATCAAAGGTGCAATAACATTAGCAATTACAATTATTTCTTTCCTCCTTGCATTAACATTATTAAATTCTGATATTGAATTTGTTCCGTCTTCTCAAAATGACGATTTCTCTACAATATTGCGCATCTTGCCTTTTGTTATTGTAGGTATAGTTTCATTAATACTCTTCATATTGATAGAAAAAAGAACACAGTTTCCACTGATTAATCTTAAAATTTTTAATGCTACATTTTTCTTTTCCAGTTTGGTTATAATGATAGTAGGTATGTCAATGTTTATGGTATTCCAAACTATGCCAATATTAGTGCAGACCCCTATACCTATAGGATTCGGTGAGGATCCAATAGCAACAGGCCAAATTCAATTACCTTTTTCTATTGTACTCTTAATTTTTGGTCCTGCATCTGGATTTATTATATCGAAACTAGGGACAATTAAACCTCTTATATTAGGTTCATTGTTAACTACATTTGGTTTTACAGGATTATTCATTTTACATTCAGATGTACTTCATATCTCCATTAATTTAGCAATATTATCCTCAGGTTTGTCATTCGCAAGTGTTGGTGCGATGAATATAATCATCCTTGCTACACCTAAAGAATATTCTGGTGTAACTATAGGAGTTAGTACTCTCTTGAGAATTATAGGAGCCTCTATAGGTCCGGCGTTGGCTTCGATGTATATGGAAATAAACCAAATACCATTAAGAATAAATGGAACTTATACATATTTTCCATCTCCATTTTCTTTCGACTTTATATTTTTTACTGCAATAGTTTTATCAATACTCTCTTTACTATTTTCGATTCTAGTTTCACGAAAAATAATGAAGTTGTCTATACCAAATTTAACCTAATTTTATTTCTGACGAGGATGAATTTACTGTTTATAAAAAAAATATTGGTATTCTGGAGGTTTATTTTCTCCAATCTTTTTCAGAATATTCCTTTGAATATATCTCCATTTGTTGTAAAAATGACTTAAAGTAATTCATATTAGAGATTGTAAGATTGTTTAGAAGACTTCCATATTTTATCATTGAACTAGTAAAACTACGAATACTTTCTCCATAAATTTCTGCTAGTCTTTCAGGGGAATAATAAAAAACCCATGGCATCTGAGGGATGTTTCTTGATTGGGTATCATTTCTTGTGAAGGAATCGGAAAAATTCTTTAAAAATTCTTTTTGAAACGCAATAAAGTTATTGGCAATATTATTTATTATATTAATCGACTCTTCCTGATATTCTTTCATTTGTTCAGTCGAATTTGATATTCCCCTTCTTGCTTCATCTGTTACTCTATTAATATTATTACGAGTATCTTCAAATGTTCTTTCTACCGCCTTTTCCGTCTGTTTTATCGGGTCACTTGGAAGATTGGTAATATTTTGAACTCTTTTATCAGCTTCAGTCGTACGTTTATCATCTGAAGGCGTACGTTTTGGATTATCTTCATTGTCCTTCATAAAAAAGTATTAAACATTATTCTATATAAAAATTACATAACAATAATAGAGGGCCTGAGAGTGTGAATTTGTTGTTTTAAGGGTAAAAATCAGAAGTGTTGTCACGAAAGACATAGACCTATTTCTATTCTTTAATTTTTATCTGAAAATATTTCAAAAGTTAAAAATAACGAATACAGGCAAAACATTCATTTTGATTATTAAAATGTTTAATATTGGAAACTATTATACTTACACATACATTCTTTGAAAAAAGAAATTACAATCGAGATACCAGTAGAGAAAAAGACTAACGAAAAAATAGGAGGTAGTTTAAATATTCCTGAACCTTCTAATGGTCTAATAATATTTGTACATGGAAGTGGAAGTAGCAGATATAGTTCAAGAAATCAATTTTTATCAAATTTTCTTAATAAAGATGGTCTTTCCACTTTACTCGTGGATCTTTTAACGGAAAAGGAAGAACAAAAAGATAATATCACAAGAGAATATAGATTTAATATTCCACTTTTGGCCAATCGACTTTTATCTATTACTGATTGGATGTTACAACACGATAATGAATATAGATCTCATAGTCACTTAATAGGTTATTTCGGAGCTAGTACAGGTGCAGCAGCATCTTTAATTGCAGCTGATGAGAGATCAGATAAAATAAGTGCTATTGTTTCACGAGGAGGGAGAGTAGATCTTGCCTCAAGATACACTTCTCTAACGCACATTACATGTCCCAACTTGTTTCTAGTAGGTGAAAACGATCCTCAAGTTATCGAATGGAATAAGCCGGTTATAGAAAAACATTTAATCAATGTGACAAAGAAAAAAATGGTAATTATACCAGGGGCTAATCATTTATTTGAAGAGCCAGGAAAATTAGAAGAGGTTGCAAAATATGCAAGTGGCTGGTTTAGGTGTTATTTTCAAATAAAAGAAAAAAATAGTGAGCGATAGTACAATTTTTGTATCAAATATTCAAAGTTTGTATTTAAAAATTAACTATAATTTATAATATAAAAATGGTACTTATTAGCATATATATTACTCACATATTTTTATTGATTTTATAATAATATAATCAATTAATTTATTTTTTGATAATTTGTCCATTTTTATTAGAGATTTGTATAGAATATATTCAAAGATAGAACTATATTCACTAGATATTTTTGTCTTAAATTGATTTCTATTTTCAATATAGTAATCAGAAAGTGGGCTATATACCAATGAACCTATATTTTGAATTTCCATTATTTTGAATTGCTGGCTCTTTAAAATATTCAATATATAATTAAGTAGATAATGCTCTGAGGTCCAAGTAAAAGATAAAAGACCAAGTTTTAAAGAGTTTATACCTGATTTTAATGAATTTGTAACTACAGGTACAGCTATAACCAAAATTCCATTATTTTTTAAAATGTATCTACAATCTGAAATAAATTCAATTAGTGGTGTAAAATGTTGAGCAGATTCTAATGCTATTATTCTATCTATAGATGCTTTTTTAAATGATAGCTTATTAGCTGTGCTATTAATTAAAGAGATGTTATTTTTTCCTTTTAAATTTTCTTTAAGTCTATTGGCAAAAATTAAATGGTTTAAATTTATATTGACACAGTATATATCAAACAAATTATAAATTTGTTTCCAGAATATTGCTGGAGATGATAATCCACTACCAACGTCTATTAAATTTTCTGCTTTTTCTAATTCCGCAACTTCGCCTATTAGTTTGCAAAGATTCTTTTGTGCTTCATATGGAGTTCTAGTTTCATTTGACCAGTAACCAAAATTTAGCATATAGTTTCCGGTTGTAATGAGCATCAATGGGGATAGTGAATTATACAAATTAATAACATCTCTCTGATTTCGCCTAATACTCCATAATAGAGCATTGATTGGATTAATTAGTCTCACTATACCATTTTACAATCAAAAATATAACTAATATTTGTCTTTGTATTTAGTTAATGAGGTATTCTTTAAGTCGTGGAATAATTCTTAAGAAATTTGATTATCTTATACATTCCTCCATTAACATTAAAAAAAATTATACGTGTATCTGTATTCAGCTATTTTCCGATTTATGATATAGTAGGAGCGGTGCTATTGATGGTAGTTAATCCTTTCTCTTTTAATGCTTTATTTAGTATGTTTAAATCAAATAAATTAGATAGATCTGGTTTTGTTTTACCAAGAAATCCAATATCAAAGGCGTCATTAGCAGATTTATATAGTGACTGTTGTATAGGATCATATGTAAATTCCAATCTTGTCAGGGCTTCTCTTAAAATGTCTTCTGGTATAGTTTGATATGTTATCTTTTTCAATTCAGTATTAAATGATTTGATAGCTTCTTCTTTGTTGTTGTTTATCCATTCAGTTTCTTCCACGTGTGCTTTAAGTAATTTCTCAATTACATCAGGGTTATTTTGTAGATAGTCTGTTCTAACTACTATCAAACCAGTTACAAACTTCCCATCTGGCCATAAATCTCGTTCATCTAAAAATAATTTTCCATTAGCTTCTTTTATTAGTCGTTCACCCCATGGCTCGGGTACCCAAGCACCATCAATGTCTTTTTTCAAGAATAATGTTAAAATATCAGGATTCTTTGCGGGTAATACATGTACATTTCCTCTATTTTCTACAGTTTTATATCCATTTTCTAGTAAGTAATTCCTTAGAGCTACATCTTGAGTATTTCCTAATTGAGGTGAAGCAAATTTTTTATTTGCAAAATCTGATGAAGATTTTATATCTGTGTCTGCTCTTATTACAAATATAGCTCCACCACTTGTTGCACCTGCAATTGCTCTGATATCTTTCCCGTTTGATATTACATATCCATTAATAGCAGGATTAGGGCCAACATATGTAACATCAACCTGTTTAGCGAAGATTGCCTCTATAGCTGAAGGACCTGCATTAAATATAAAAGGCTTTATGTCTATATTCTCACCCAAGACCTTTTTATAATCTCCATTTCCAATCCCTATTACTGCTTGGGCATGATTTATGTTCGGAAAATATCCGATTCTTAATTCTTTTTTTTCTTCTGTCTGGGAGAAAGATTGATGTTCTATTAAAGGGAAAAAAATCAATAGCCCGATAAGTATAACTGTTATAGTATTTTTATTGGATCGAAATTTCCTATCCATATTCTCATTAATTTAAACTCAATATAAGAATGCTCTTAAATAGGCATAAATTATGGGATCCATTGCATCTTTTTCCAATATTATCTAAAACAGTGGAATTTGAAAAATTTATTAGTATATTTAGAGTTAATTTGCATAAGAAATTAAAAACTTACTGTTAAATCATAAATTTTTTTTCGTGAATCCTTGGGATCTAGATTTTCAATTATTACTCCCTGGCGTTTTAATTCACTTATCGATGCTTGTATTGTTCTCCGTGGAAGTTCGCTAATACGTATTAATTCAGATTGATCTATAGGATGAATCGACTTGATAATAAAATAAATAAATTTTACCGATGGTCCTCCAATAATATTTTTAAAAGTTGGAATAGTTTGATGTGAATCCAATCCCACTTCTGACCTAGAATAGTATTTTCTTCTAGTCCATTCTATTAATCCAACTTGAAAAGGATCTATAAGACCTAAATTTACTCGTTCACCTAATTTTGCAATTAAATGTAATTGTAGGGAGTTAATAGGAGTTTCAAATATAAAATTTTTTTGAGAATATGTTGATAATAAAGCTGAAATAAATTTCCAATTATTACTTTTAGTAAATATATCAAAATCAAATTGTTTATCTATGTCTAGTATGATTTTTGTATTGTTATTTTTTAGTAATTCTCCAATCTTCTCCAAAATTTTTTCATTATATATACTATTTCCTAGACATTTTTTATTGAATTTCCATTGCAGTTCAAAGTTAAAAGGTTTTACAATACTAGCAATTTTTTTAATCTCTTCCACATCTTGATCTAAATTAACTTCTATTTCGAGAATGTTAAATCCTAATGATAGTAACTCACAAAGGTATTCCTCCATAGAATTATGTAAAAGTGCATATTCTGTGCTTTTGCTATCTATTGATACCAAAATATTATTTTCATGATAAAAACTTATTCGTCTTTGAAGTTCAGAGGATGAATATAACAGTAAACACGATTGTGGAATTTTGACATAATCAATAAAATTTACTATATTTTTAAAATTTTCTATATCTATTGGTTGTATTTTATCTATAATCGCTGTAATTCCTACATTCCGTGGTTTTTTATCATCAGAACGAGTTAAAGTTAAAATTTTGTTAAGCAAACCTTATCAGTTATTGAATTTAGCGTCTATTAATGAATTATTAAATATGTAATGAAATAAAAATATAGGCAATATTGGCACATAATAAATTTATACTTGAGGGATAAATTATTCAAATATATACATGAGATTTTTTAGTTATTATTTTCTTATATTGAAATAGATAATAATATTTTTGTATAATGTTGTTAATAAAAATTATTTTATGTTCAAAGTTTAGAATTAATTTATATATTCCTTTGTAAATTTAAATTTTCTTCTGCTATTTTCATTTTCATTTTCCTTCATTTGATAAATATATGCAAAATCTACCTATAATAATACTATGTAGCGTATTTAAAATCAATTAAATACAATACAATAATAAAAAATCAGATATTGTATATTCAAAATGAATACATTGAACAAGTGTCTCTTAGTCTTAGGAATGTATCAAAAAAATATTCACAATCTCAATCAGATACAATACACACTGTACTTGACAATGTTAATATTCAAATTTTAGAAGGTGAAATTGTTACAATTTTAGGAAAATCTGGTTGTGGAAAATCAACCCTTCTCAACTTAATTGCAGGATTTGAGAATTCTTATGGTGGAGAGATTTTACTTAATGGAAAACCTGTAAGAGACATAAGTCCTGAGAGGATAATGATGTTTCAAGAATCTGCACTTTTTCCATGGCTTACAGCTTATCAAAATATTGAAATTGCATTAAAACTAGCAAAAATTCCAAAA
>DATFCH010000183.1:0-3709 GCA_035253345.1 Nitrososphaeraceae archaeon | reverse complement strand
ATATACGTTTAATTGGACTAATCTACATAATCATAACCAAAAAATTTTTTAAAATTTTAGTGATATTCCTATCCTTTTCCTTTCTGATTTTATTATTTAAAATTTTTTGGTATCATCAGATAAATTTTATACCATTCACGCTATTCAAATCTCCAACGATCATACTAGATCCAGGAGTTACAAGTTTCATAAATTGTTGAAAACCTTGTTTACAATTTTTATAATTCTTCAATTTTTTCCATGACTTCTTTGTGTTTTTTGTCATTGTAATGAAATATTTCTATCCACAATTCCTTTTCATCTAGGTTGGCTGATACAATTTTGACTATATTAGTAAATGCCATATCATTTTTAGTCCTGCTAAGTTAAAAAATACCCCAACGCGAAACACCATATTTTCTAAACAATTATCGTTTTGTGGAGAATGACTGAAAAAGATAAAGATACCCTATCTATGTGATGCAACTGGTTGCATTCTCAACTAAATGGTATACTAATCTTATAGTTGAGGATAAGAAACCTAGAAAGTTTGTTGAGCTCTTTCCTCAACTTGAGGCAAGAGAGATGATTATGAGTTACCTTTGATTAAACTCCTTCTTCTACATACCAATAACAAAATTTATAGGATCTAATTTTTATAATAATATCGAGTGAATTAATGATCTCTCACATTTACCTTTTTAATAGAATAAGAAATATTTGAGACTTTTAACAGCCAATAATGTTTTTTTGTAAACCTTATAATTTTAATTCAAAATAACTTTCTACTATACTCTTTACAAATGGGTAATATATATAGTAATAAGAAAACTCTCAATTGCAAAAGTAATCAAAATACTTACCACGTTTTAAAAAATAGGAACAATTTCGATATTTACTACTGTAACAATGACACGAGAGAAGACATTATTAACCTATTATTGCTCCAAATAATAATGATGAGTATTTTTTGTAACTTCCTAATTCTTATTCCTTCGTTGCTCATTTATACACCCTAGTATTGAATTTTATCATACAACGCTGTTAGTAATTTAAATGAATAGAATTAGGTATTTTGTTATTTCCGGCTTAACCGTATTTTTAGAAAAATCCTCCTCTTTTTTGTTTAATCATAAATTTACAGATTGAATCACCTTTGGCAATTCTATGTGTTGTCTCAATGCTTGCTCCAAGAAGTTTTTCAAAGAGCTCTGTTTCTGTTGCACATGCTTCCCAATGTGTTTCCGCTATGTGTATGATTGGACAATTATATTCTAAAAGAATATGTTTTCCTTCTCTACTTTTTGATTCTTTTTTTGATTCAGCAATATACCCTTCTTCATCTCTAATTCTTGCCAATTCCTTAACCTGTTTATCAAAAGTTAGATTCCTTAGACGCTTATAGTATTGGTCAAATAGATCACTTTGACGTTCACGAAGAACCTTTTCAATACCTTTCTTGCCCATGTTCCTCTCAATAAAATTAAGGGCATGTGTTGCAATTCCACTATATGACCTTGGGAAAACAGTTTTACTCTCACTTGTTAATTGATAAATCATTCTTGGCCTACCTACCTTTCCTCTTAATTCTATGCTTTCTACCAATCCTCTTTGTTGCAAGGTGACAAGATGTTTGTGAACACCCATTCTCGATATCTTCATAGCATTAGCCAATTCCTCAAGACCGGCTTGTTGCATAACTTTGAGATAGTAGAGTAATTTCTTTTTTGGTTCATTAAATCCATCATTAATATTTTCTAAATCGTTTGAAATAGGCAATTTATACATACATTTATTTGATGCATTCATAAACCATTTGGTTTATAAATAAATAATTATAAATAAATATTAGTATCTGAGGTAAAAGGGTTTAATTATTCCTTGCTTATTTTCTTTAAATCATATCTACTCAAAAAACTTAATAAATTAAGACTGCTTATTTTTTTATATATTATTATTAATTATTAATTTGTAAACCTATGTGTTTATGTTGCATTAATCATAGTAAATAAGTTTAAGTAATAAAATAAAAATAAGAAGAATAGAAAGAAAGGCACACACACACTTCCTACTTCCTATTCTTCTTCGATCATGAAACCAATGTCTTTTATTTATTTATGGTCTAGCAGTTATGTTGACGAAATATCTACTTCTCATTAAATGCCGAGTGCTATACTATTTTATTCACGTTGTTATTTAAAAAGATTTAATAATTTTTGACCTTCTGCTGCTATGAAAATGACTTTGGAGCATAAACAGCAGAAGATCACGGATAATGCAATGAATTTCTGATTAATGTATATAAAAATATAACATATTTAAAATTTTCATAATTCCCAACTCCCCTATAATAAAGCTTGAGAGCTCACTTCATGATAAGAGAGCTTGTCACATATTTATGAAAAGATTTAGGAAGTAGTAATATATTATGTAAATAAATTAATTAATTAGATCCTGATTTTCATTATCTGCAATAAAAACTATTATACTTGTAATCTGTTATCTTCCAATACTACTTTTTTTAACTGCTAGAAAAAAATCTGTATTCAACTAATATTGTTACTACATTAATGATTATTCTATATACTCATTTATTTAGATTTTTCATTATGGTTTAATCGAGCATTGTTATTTTGTCAAATCTTGTTTTTTCTTTGTGGAATCCATAAATAATCCACCAAAGAAAATAAACATACCTAAAGCAGACGTAAGTGCTAATCCATATTCATATGAATATGCTGAGATTCCTAAAAACTGTGTTTCAGGATAACCTTGAGGAGGCAGTTTATTATTTACAACGTCATTGATTACATCGATCCCACATTTATAGCACCAAAAAAGCCTAGTGTCATAAGAACAGCTCCTATTATTATTACAACTCTTCTTTTCCTAAGATAGTGTAAACTAAATAGTGATAAAGCAGTTGAAGTATTTTTTGATCCCGACATACATACTATTATTAAGAATTTTATATAACAATTGGAGATATTTGCTATTCAAGCCATAACCCTCTCAGCAATGGACATGATCAAGGGATCACTAAGAGGACTATGACATGCTTAAATCTATAGTTGCTTATAGATCACGATTACTTTTATAAAGTAATATTTAATCACTGCATGGACTATGTTATCATAGCCTTTTGCATGCAAAAAGAACCAACTAAGGAACAATATATTCAAACAGAAGGCTACTGTTGTGCAATTAGATTTTGTTTACAATAGATACAATATCAAAATATTAAAGATTATTTGTAAATTATTAAATTCTTGCTAAATTTTAATTTTTGTCATAGTCTGATGGTTAGAAGGAGGAGGTGTCTTGGCTAGAAAATTAATAAATCAGACTATGACTTTCTTATGACATATTGATTTCGAATTATTTTATAAGCGATGTGAACGTATTTATCAATATTTGAAATTCTCATTCTATACAGGGAATATGTATTATGAATTAATATAAAATTGTCATAATCTGAACTTAAATCAACAGAGTGTCTTTGAATTTTAAATCCAGACTATGACAATTGATTGCATTCGATTGGAAGTAGTCCAAGATAGTTTACATTCAAATTCTCCTTTTTAGGAAATATTTGTAATATTATTTTAACACTCTAGATTTATGAATTTTGTTCAGGTTCTCATTATCTATTATCATAATAACGCAAAGATGAATAGAATATTGCTGATTTTTAGTAGTTCTTTTAAGGTGCCTAATTTGTTATTATTTA
>DATFCH010000182.1:0-7818 GCA_035253345.1 Nitrososphaeraceae archaeon | reverse complement strand
CATAATATAAAAAGATTTGAAATAAATCCTTCAAATTATAACAGACAGAGATATATAGTTGTAAAATTAACAAAGGAATCAGCGGGGTGGGGAAGCCAGATATACATTAGGCAAAGTTATCCCGGCGGGCTCATAACCCGCAGAGCGGTTTCTATCAGTGTAAATATTTCTACATGGTAGCCGTAAGTTCAAATCAACCCCCCGCTATTTATTAAGATTATTATAATTTTCAAACCATTTTGGATACAATTCAATATATCCAGATTGAAAAAATTTTGTTTTTTCGTTTCCATATCTATGTAGAGGTTTAGTTAAATGTCGATGCGCTTTCAATGCTGGAATGTATAATCCTTCTTTAATTGATCTCGGTTTTAATATCGATATTTTTTTACAAGTCCTGTAGATTCGTTTACATTTTTTACATTGATATCCTTTATTTTTTCCTTCTGATTTCATACTCTTTTTGCATATCTTGCAAATTGGATTAATAGTAGTATAAATTTGTGCTAATTGTTGGATATATATATACTCAATATTTAATATTCTTGGATATTTTGATGTAGCGTTTCTAACACCAAATCCGATTTCGATTTGGTCTCCTATATTCAATTGTGATGCAATTTTAGCAAGTCCTGTTGGTTCGTATACTGCTGCCCAACAAGTATTCATTGAATTATCTTCAACTATAAAAAATACGTGTCCACCTTGAATAACTTTAGGATTTGTTATTAATACACACCTAGAGTAGCCGGAACTAAAAGACTTTATCATAGATAATTTCAATTCATTTTGTAAATGCATTCCAGTCCCTTGATTTGAACGATAAATCATAGATCCATCTAGATCTTCCTCGATCTTCAAACTTTTTAAACTATTATATAATATTTGAGGATCTTCACCTCTAATTCCACAAAATACAGGATCAGGTCCATGTGGTAGGATAAGAATTCTTTTATTTATATGATCATAGCTATTGTATGTAGAAGGGAACGTTGTATCTTGTAGATGCATAACTTTAGTTGGATCAACTACTCTAGTAGTACCGCAATTGTTATTTTTTCTATATGCCAATATCTCAAATGTATGATCTGACATCAATAAGCATCCTATAGCAGCCAAAGCTCCAACTAATCCTTGACCATTTCCAAAACCAAAATATTTTAAATTATATTTCTGTCCTATTTTTATTACGTTTTGTTTATTCAATATGTCAAACATTGCAAGCCTATTGAATTCCTTGATTTCAAAAGGAACTTTATTTTCTTGCAAACAAACTAATCCAGGGTTAGCACCCCTACCAATTGCAGAATTCTCTTCTGTCTCATTTTTCATAAAATCAATAATATTTTCAATATTATTGTTATTCGTTAACATAATTCTTAAACAAACAGCACCATTTCCACGAGTTTTCCAAGGAATATTTGGGTTTAGTCGTATCAATAGAGGATAATCTAAAAATTTTACATTTTTGTTGTTTAAATAAGAAACAAGTTTGAAAGCTAAGTGGGTAGTGCATCTTCCAAGTCTTGAATCAGTATCATCTAATCCAATATGGAAAATATTATTTTCATTTGGATTTAAACTCATCAATATTTTTGAATAGAAACAAATCATTAAATAAATTTAATTTCTATTTCGAAATTAACAATAAAAAACTATAAAATTTTAATTATTGTTGTATAATTACTTTTTATATTGAATATAAAAAGAAAAGATACAATGCAATTTAAATTAATGAGAGATCTTGATTTTATTAAACGTAATGGATTGTTACCAGTAATAGTTCAAGATAAGACTACTAAAGATATTCTCATGCTTGCCTATGTCAATAAAGACGCTCTTGAAAATACTATTGAAACTGGTAATGCATGGTTTTGGAGTACATCTCATAAAAAATTATGGATGAAAGGTGAAGAATCTGGAAATATTCAACCTGTAGAAGAAATACTGGTTGATTGTGATGGTGATGCATTGGTATATGTTGTGAATTCTACAAAACCTGCTTGTCATACTGGAAATATATCATGTTTTCATAATATTCTAAAAAATTAAAAAATTATCAAATATCGGACAAAATCGATGATTATTTTTATATAACTAAGGTATTAAAGAATAATATTATACGATTCAATTTTAGTATTATAATTTTTTTATAATACAAAATTATAGTGTTACTAAATTTATGTTTAGAGAACCTTATTTACAATGTATTTTCATTCCATTTATAATAATGGGAATAATACATGCTTTAACATGCAGGGAATGCAAAAAAGAATACCAACCAGAGTTTAGATATATTTGCGAAGAATGTTTTGGACCTCTTGATGTTAATTATGTATATCATGATATCATAAAAAAAGAAATATTTGAATCTAGAACAGAAAAAACTTATTGGAGATACTTTGAACTATTGCCAATAAGAGATAAAAATAATATAGTTAGCATTAATGCAGGTTTTACTCCTTTACAAAAATCTACTAATCTTAGTAAAGAATTACAATTAAAATCTTTATATATCAAAAATGATTCCGTTAATCCAACTTTTTCTTTCAAAGATCGACCTGCTGGAGTTGCTGTCTCTAGGGCAAAAGAAATTAATCTACAAGCTGTAGGATGTGCTTCAACTGGAAATCTTGCATCTGCTACTGCTGCGCATGCTGCTGTGGCGAGGCTTCCTTGTTATATATTTGCACCTGCCGATCTAGAACATGTAAAAATTTCTCAAGCATTATCTTATGGTGCAGAATTTGTTGCTGTAGATGGAACTTATGATGATGCAAATAGAGTAGCATCTGTTATTGGGGATGCAAAAGGAATAGGTGTTGTGAATATTAATATGAGACCATATTATGTTGAAGGGTCCAAAACCCTTGCTTATGAGGTAGCAGAACAACTCAATTGGCAGATACCGGATTATTTAGTAATTCCTGTTGGTAGTGGTGCAATGTTAAATGCAATTTGTAAAGGCTTTGAAGAATTACAGGAAATAGGATTACTTGATGATGTTTCTAATTTAAAAATTATTGCCGCTCAACCTAATGGATGTTCACCTATAGTAGATGCATTCAAATCCAATAGAAATGAGGTATTTCCTGTAGAAAAACCTGATACTATTGCAAAAAGTCTTGCCATAGGAGACCCTGGAGACGGAATTTATGTTTTAAAACGATTAAAACAATATAATGGTATAGCCGAAGCAGCTACAAATCAAGAAATAATTGATGGGATACTTAAATTATCAAAAACAGAAGGAATTTTTACAGAACCTGCTGGAGGTGTATCTATAGCTGTTCTTCAAAAATTAGTTGAAAATGGTAAAATAGATCGAGATGCTAACGTTGTTTGTTATGTTACTGGTAATGGTCTCAAATCTACAGAAGCCATAGTAAATGCACTTCCAAAACTATCTACTGTTAAACCAGATATTCAAACAGTTTCAGCAATAATCAGATAATAAAAATAATATAAATAATATATGTAAAATAAAAGTGAAAATATAAATGGCAAAAATTGAATTTATAATTCCATCGGTTTTAAATAAAGGTTCTGGAGAAAAAAAAATATTATTAGATGCACAAGATTTACAAGATGCGTTTAATAAAGCATCTGATAATTTAGGTGATGATTTTAAACGTAGAGTCTTAGATCTTAATGGCAAACCTCGTGCTCTTATAAATATATATATAAATGGCAAAAATATGCGATTTAACAAAGAAGGAATGATAACATCACTTAAAGAGGGAGATTCTGTTTATATACTTCCTGCAGTAGCAGGAGGCGCAAGTGAAACAAAAATTGAACGCATTGAACTTACTAATCAAGATCTTCAACGTTATTCTAGACAAATAATGTTAGAGGAAATAGGATTTATCGGGATGGAAAAACTTAGAAACTCCAAAGTTTGTGTTGTTGGAGTGGGCGGAATTGGAAACCCAGTTGTAACCCAATTAAATGCTATGGGTGTTGGAAAGATCCGTATTGTAGATAGAGATGTAATTGAAATATCTAATTTGCATAGACAACATTTGTATACAGAACAAGATATTGGAAAAGTCAAAGTTGAAGCAGCAATAGAACATTTGAAAAGAAGGAATACTGATGTAGAAATTGAAGCTCTTCCTATTTCAGTTACTCCTTATACTGCCGAGAACATAATAAAAGGATTTGACGTTGTAATAGATGCGCTAGATAGTATTGATGCAAGATATGCTTTAAACGATGCATGTATTAAGCAACATATTCCACTTATTTATGCAGGTGCCCTAGGTATGCTTGGTTCAGTATGTACAATCCTTCCACAAGAATCTGCATGTCTTCGTTGTATATTTCCTGCTTTATCTGAGGATGATATGCCAACATGTAGTACAGAAGGAGTTCACCCTTCTATTTTGTATTTGGTTGGAGGTATTCAAGTATCTGAGGCGGTAAAAATACTATTGGGACAAAAGCCATCTTTGGTAAACACTTTATTGTATATTGATCTAAATGAGTTATCATTTGACCGGATTAAAATGTTTAGACATGATGAATGCTTCGCATGTGGAAATGAAAAACTAACAATAAAAGAAGTGCAACAAGGAAAAGAGCGAGATCTTATTATTGAGGAACTATGCGGCAGAGATAGAGGTAAAAGAACATATACAGTGACACCAATAGAAATAACTTCCACAGTTAACTTAAATAAAATAATACAAAACGCAGAATTTCTAGGGTATGATGTAAAAACTAGAGGAGCTATGGGAATAACCGTAACTACTAATAGTAAGTCAGTACAACAATTGTCCATAAGTTTTATGACAAGTGGTGCAGCAACTATAGTAGGAGCAAAAGATGAGAATGATGCTCTTTCAATATATAAAGAATTTATAAATTTTAAAATTGTGAATAAAAAATAAAATAGCAGTACCAATCAAAACAAAAAATTTTATTTCAAAATTTAAAATTATCAGATTTATTATAAAGATAGATAATAAATAGATTTAATCTTTAAAATACGGCTCCAACTGCATCTTTTACTTCTTTTGATAGTTCTCTATAACCATTTTTGTCGATTATAACCACGTTTATTCCATCACCGGTACCAGCATTTCTTCTGATTGCCGCAGCTATTGCCTGTATAGCTACTTTGTAGGCTTCATTAACGCTCATATTTTCTTTAAATTCGCCCTCTAAATAACCATAAGCTACGGGAGATCCACTTCCTGTAGAAATAAACTTTTCTTCGGTTAATGATCCAAATAAATCGATATTATAAATTTGGCCGGCTCCCTTACCTTCGTACCCTGCCATGATAATCTGAACATAATATGGAAAATATCTTTGATTAAACAAAATATTAGAACATAATCTTGCAGCAGATTGAACTGGCATGATTCTTTTGTTAGATATTCTATATATATTGGCATTATATCGCATGGTATCTACAAGATTCTGAGCGTCAGCTACACCACCTGCAATTGTCATTCCTAAATGATTATCAACTTTCTGAACTTTCATGACTCGTCTATCTGCTATAAAAAAGCCTGCACTGGCACGGGTATCAGCAGCCAATACAACACCATCAGAACATGAAAGAGCACAAGTAGTCGTTCCTTTTTTAATCTGATTTGCTATGTATTCAGAATACCTATTATCTTGTACGTGCATCTTAATCAAAGATAGTCAATTCATTACTACATAAGTATTTTTTCATTCCAAGTGTTTTATATAATATTATATTTTACTTGTTTAGAATATATATTATAATGTCAAGTACTCTCTTTGAAAAAATTTGGAATAATCATATAGTATATCCTAATTCTAAAAATATAAATGAATCAACAAATCCTGGTTCTTATTTACTTTATATAGATCGACATTTGATCCATGAAGTTACCTCGCCACAAGCATTTGATGGTTTAAGAACAAACAATAGAAAAGTTAGAAGACCTGATTTGACTTTTGCAACCATGGATCATAACGTTCCAACTACAAATAGAAATCTTCCAATTGTTGATCAAATATCTGCTATACAAATTAATACACTAGTAGAAAATTGTAAAGAGTTTGGCATACGTTTATTTGATTTGAAAAGCCCTAATCAAGGTATAGTTCATGTAATAGGCCCTGAGCTAGGAATAACTCTTCCAGGTACTACTATAGTTTGTGGAGATAGCCATACTTCTACTCATGGAGCTTTTGGAGCCTTTGCTTTTGGGATCGGTACTAGTGAAGTAGAACATGTACTCGCAACCCAGTGTTTATGGTTGAATAAACCACAAACCATGGAAATCAATTTTATTGGTGAACCAAAAAATTTACTTGCAGTATCAGCTAAGGATATAATATTAGCACTTATTCGCAAAATAGGTATAGGTGGAGGGATTGGAGCTGTGGTTGAATATCGCGGTGATATTATAAAGAAATTTTCAATGGAAAAAAGAATGACTATTTGTAATATGTCTATAGAAGCTGGTGCTAGAGCTGGATTGATTGCTCCTGATGATGTAACCTTCGAATATATACATAATCGAGAATACTCCCCCAAAGGAGAACAATTTGAAAAAATGGTCAAATATTGGAAAGAATATTTAAAAACTGATAATAATGCTTTTTTTGATAAAAAAATAGAAGTAAATATATCAGATCTTCCCCCACAAGTAAGTTGGGGAACCAATCCGTCAATGGTTGCTGACGTAACTGGAATAATTCCATATCCTGATGAATATGCTATGGGTAATGAAGATGAAAAAAAAGCCGCAACTAGGGCACTTGAATATATGGATTTAAAACCAGGTATACCGATTACTGATATCTGCATAGATCGGGTGTTTATAGGGTCATGTACAAATTCTAGAATAGAAGATTTACTTGAAGCATCTGTTATTATCAAAGGAAGAAAAGTTTCACCCAAGGTTCAGGCTATGATCGTGCCTGGATCTCAATCAGTCAAACTACAGGCAGAAAAATTAGGACTGGATAAAATCTTTATAGAAAGTGGGTTCGAATGGAGAGATTCGGGATGCAGTATGTGTTTAGGAATGAATCCAGATGTTCTTTCCTCAGGTGAAAGATGTGCTAGTACATCAAATCGAAACTTTGAGGGGAGACAAGGAGCTGGGGGGAGAACTCATTTAGTAAGTCCAGTGATGGCTGCAGCAGCTGCGATAAAAGGACGTTTTGTCGATGTTAGAGAATTGATATAAATATTCTAATATTGTCTAAAATCAATTATAATGGAATCTTTTCAAAATTTTGAAAGTAAAGCAATACCTTTTCCATATGTTAATGTAGATACAGATCAGATAATTCCTAAACAATTTCTTAAATCAACACAAAAAAAAGGATTCGGAAAATACCTATTTTATAATTGGCGTTACAATAGCACTGGTGAACCTAGGAATGACTTTGTTTTAAACAATCCTGAATATTCTGGATATCAAATTCTACTAACATTAGACAACTTTGGAAGTGGAAGCTCTAGGGAGCATGCTGTATGGGCATTAATGGATTACGGGTTTAAAGCTATTTTATCTCCTTCCTTTGCTGATATTTTCTATAGTAACTGTTTAAAAAATGGAATATTACCAATAATTTTGCCAAAAAATGAAATAGAATATCTTTTTGATAATCCAAATTACATTATTAAGATAGATCTAAATAAACAACAGATAGATCTAAAACCGGCTTCAAAACAATTAAAATTTCATATAGATAAATCGAAGAAAAAGATGTTATTAGAAGGTTTAGACGAAATTGGATTGACTTTGAAATTAGAAGGTGATATTTCAGATTACGAAAACAAGTCAGACAGAGATTTTAATATGAGCATATATAAAT
>DATFCH010000181.1:0-2998 GCA_035253345.1 Nitrososphaeraceae archaeon | reverse complement strand
TTTTGGAATTTTTGCTAGTTTTAATGCAATTTCAATATTTTGATAAGCTGTAAGCCATGGAAAAAGTGCAGATTCTTGAAACATCATTATCCTCTCAGGACTTATGTCTCTTACAGGTTTTCCATTAAGTAAAATCTCTCCTCCATAAGAATTTTCAAATCCTGCAATTAAGTTGAGAAGGGTTGATTTTCCACAACCAGATTTTCCTAAAATTGTAACAATTTCACCTTCTAAAATTTCAATATTAATATTTTCCAATACCGTATGTACTCTCTTAGTATGTGGTTGTACATATTTTTTAGATACATTCTTTATATTAAGAGAAACTTTTGGATTTGCATACTCATTTTGAAGATACATTTGTAATTCATCTAAATAAGAAAATATTTAATAGATTTCAAATATGCTTAATAGTAAAATTATATGCAGAGTATACGTATTATATAGAAAAATAGCAATTGTATTCAATAATATTTACATTGTATTATAAAACGTCAATTGAAAATCTATAAAAAAGGTTTTCTTCACTATTTTATTAAATTTATAATAATAAAAATTACATTTAGTAGGATATTGGTAAAAGAAGCATAGAAATTCTAAATTATGCGTATTCAAGAGGATTATTATATCTATTTCTCCTACGACTTCTATGGATGATAAATTTAAATCCAATAAAAATAGAATAATATACATTATTATAGGAACAATACTTGTCTTTTCTATATCCAATCAACTACAACCATTATTTTCTCAAACAGAAGAGGAAAAAAAAGAATTAAAAATTGGATATTTTCCAAATATTAATCATGCACAAGCCGTTATTGGAATAGGAAATGGTGATTTTCAAAAAGTATTAGGTGACAATGTGATAATAAAGCCTTTCGTATTTAATGCAGGTCCTTCAGCCATAGAAGCACTATTTGCCAAACAGGTTGATGCATCCTATATAGGTCCAAATCCGGCCATTAATGGTTATGTTACATCAGGAGGTAAAGATGTAAGAGTTATATCTGGTGCTACTAGTGGAGGAGCAGTATTTGTTGTAAGAGCAGACACGGGTATAAATTCTCCATCAGATTTTGCGAATAAGAAATTTGCATCACCTCAGTTGGGAAATACCCAAGATGTAGCTCTAAGGAGTTATTTGTTAGATAATGGATACAAGACATTAGAAAAAAAAGGGAATGTAGAGATTTTACCTGCAAAAAATGCTGATATCCTGACACTTTTTCTGAAAAAAGATATTGATGGTGCATGGGTACCTGAGCCTTGGGGTGAACGACTAATAAAAGAAGCTAATGGCAAATTATTCTTAGATGAACGCGATTTATGGCCTGATGGGAAGTTTGTAACTGGTTTAATTATTGTAAGAACAGACTATTTGCAAAATAATCCTGATGTAATTGAAAAACTAATTAAAGCTCATATAGAAGAAACTGATAAGATAAACAACAACAAAGAAGAAGCAATCAAATCATTTAACACTGAATTGAAAAAAATAACACATCAAACAATACCAGAAGACATATTAAGAGAGGCATTGACAAAGCTAGAGTTTACTTACGATCCAATACAACAGTCACTTTATAAATCTGCAGAAGATGCTTTTAATTTAGGCTTTCTTGGTAAAACAAAACCAGACCTGACTAATATATTTGATCTGAATATTCTAAATAAGGTATTAAAAGAAAAAGGGTTAGCCACAATAAATAACAATTCTACTGCAATACCACCGCCAACAACACTAGCAGTTACAGAGGAGGTATCGTTACAACAAAAATAGTAAATAAATAATACAAAAAGCATATAAAAAATGTAAAATACAAATTTTTTTTATTTTTTAAATATTAAAATCCACAAGTCGAATGGATTTTAATCTTTTCATGATTCTGTCTTTTGTAATATCAATTTTATGATTTCTAAATTTAAAAACAATTTTTTATTACGATGTTTATCCAAATTTATGGCTACCGCCACAATATTTGGAGCAGCAGGAATAGAATTTATCTATATTCTTATCATATATTATGCAGTTGCTTTAATTGTATCTACTATTTTACTGATATTCACCATTAAAAAAAATAGATTTGAAGGTGAATATCAGTTATATGGTAGAATTTTAGATGCTAGAACAAAAATTCAAAATACTGAAATTTTCACTAATATGGCTAAGGAGAGCTCGCTGTATGCTGAGAGATTTAAGTTAGTTGAACCAAAAGAATACTATACTATAATATCATTAATAGATACCATTGAATTTATTTATCGAATTAACAAAAAGAAAATGATTGATAAAGAGCTATGGCGAAGATGGGAAAATCATGCAAAAAGTATGATGACTATTCCAAAATTTAAAAAAGTTTGGTCAGTAACAAAAGAGTTTCATACTCGTGATTTTGTTAATTTTATGGATTCATTATAACCTAGTCAAATATAAAGTGAATATGCAAAACAAATGTGTAAAATGTGTGCAGACTGTTGTGATGCATGTGCAATGGAATGTGACAAAATGGCTGGTAAAATGGAAATGTGTCAAAGTGTGCTGACATGTGCAGAAAATGTGCCCAAGAATGTCTCAGTACGATGGATGTTCCCAATAATCTTCAAATGTACCTACTGATGTTCTTGGACTTCCGAGCCAAAATGAAGGTTCAACTATAACTTTTATTCCTATCTTTGACATTGCATCATAATCATCAGTTGTACGAGAATACATATGAATATGTGTATCAAACAATCTATTCGAAAGTATATCATTATTTTCCTTCTAGTCCAATTTAATTATTTTAATAAAAAATATATATGACTATTTAAGGAATTACAAAATTCTACTAAATTATAATTTCTAATACTTAGATATAATGATAACAATTATTTATTTCCATGACAATTATTATTTAAAACAAAAAAGATTAAAAAAGGTTACTGGTCCTATTTTATAGAAGGGTTCGAATCCTACTGACCCAATTCTATAAGTGTGACTTTTTTCGGATTTTAA
>DATFCH010000180.1:0-9907 GCA_035253345.1 Nitrososphaeraceae archaeon | reverse complement strand
TTAGTGATTACCGCTATCTCTATCTCTATTTTGAGAAGGATATATCAAATGTTCTAAGTTTTTTATTTTTTTATTCAGTAAGTTTTATTCTTTTATCTATATAATGAAAAAATTGAGCTATTATAGCAGATTTATAAGAATCTGATTAAAATTGGATTGGAACCGATTTAATAACACTAGTTTCATATTATTCTACAATTCAATCTTTATTAGAAATGCATAGAATCGGTTTTCACGTTTCAATATCTGGTTCAATAAGCAATTCGATAAAAAATGCTGAAAATATAAAATGCACTGCATTTCAGATATTTACAAGAAATCCCCGTGGATGGACAGCCAAGAACTTGGATATTAATGATGTAGAAGATTATAAACGAAAAATAAATTCTAGTTTTATAGATAAAAATGATGTAGTTGTTCATATGCCATATCTTCCTAATTTGGCAGCTCCCGAGAATGATTTTTATTTCAAATCAAGAAATGTGCTTGCAGAAGAAATTATAAGATGTTCAACTTTAGATATACCTTATGTTATTCTTCATCTCGGGAGCCATTTAGGTACAGGAACGTCTAATGGAATATCGCAAATAGTTAATGCATGTAATTATGCAATTGACAATTATATGTCATCATATAAAAGACATCTACCTGTGAATATATTATTGGAAAACAGTGCGGGACAAAAAAATAGTGTAGGAAAACAATTTGAAGAAATTAAAATTATATTAGAACAGCTGGATAACAAAAAAATTGGAGTTTGTTTTGATACCTGTCACGCATTCGCATCTGGATACGACTTGCGAACTTCTGAGTCCGTTATTCAAACTCTTGATATTTTTAATGATACGATTGGTATTAGTAATCTTAAAATTTTACATCTAAATGATTCTAAAGGTGCTTTCAATCAAAATAAAGATAGACATGAACATATAGGGTTAGGTTCAATAGGTAAAGCGGGTTTTCAAGCAATTTTGAGAAACAAATATTTCAAAAATACTCCTATAATAATGGAGACACCAGTAGATAAAATTAGGGGAGATAAAGAAAACATGGAATATGTATTACAATTATTAGAAAGAAGTACTAGTAGATAAAAATCTTAAGGAAAATATAGAAGTTTATTCTCATTGAATATATTCATGGTTAATTATGAACGGATTTTAAAACTTTCCTTAGAAAGGGGATTCTATTTTCCAAGTTCAGATATTTATTCAGACTCGCCTGCAGGTTTTTGGGAATATGGTCCTAATGGCAATAAAATGAAGAATAAATTCATCGATTTATGGAGAAGAGAGATGATTAGAAGTGACGAAATGATTGAAATTGACGGATCACAAATTATGAGTAAAAATGTATTCGTTGCATCAGGTCACATCGATAATTTTTCGGATCCTATTTTAACATGTATTAAATGTAGAACAACATTACGAGCAGACAAATATATTTCTGAAAAAACAGAAATAAATATTCCTGAACGATTAAGTAACGAAGAAATTGATCTTATAATTAGGCAACATAATTTACAATGTCCCAAATGTGGTTCAGATTTTAATAAGACAGAGCGGTTTAATATGATGTTTAAATTAGGAATAGGACCAAATAACGATGATGCTTATTTAAGGCCAGAAACATGCCAAACGATATTTGTTGACTTTATTCGGATATATAAAACTATGAGAGGTAAGCTTCCTTTTCCTATAGCACAGGTAGGAAAAAGTTTTAGAAATGAAATTGCCCCCAGACAAAGCCTCTTAAGATTGAGAGAATTTTATCAAGCAGAAATAGAAGTTTTTTGTAATCCGAATCATTTAGATGATGTACCTAAATTCGATGACATCAAACAAACAGTTTTAACAATTGACAATGGAGAAATTTTTAGGATTACCGCAGATGAAGCTGTAGAAAAAAAAATTATCCCAAATAAACTAATTGGATATTATTTATCTTTATTGTTTCAATTTTATGAAAAAACTGGTATTGATATGAATAAATCCAGATTAAGAAAACTATCAGATGACGAAAAGGCTTTTTACGCAACAACTGCCTTTGACTTGGAATTACAAACAAGTTTAGGATGGTTAGAATTGGTGGCATGTAATTATAGATCTAATTATGATTTATCACAACACTCAAAAATTAGTAAAGAAAAAATGGAAATTATAGATCCCATTACAAATGAAAAAGTCTTACCTCATGTGTTTGAACTCTCTCTAGGAATCGATAGAAGCATCTATTCAATACTAGAAACTTCGTTTGCCGAAGAAAGTGAAACCAAAAGAACCTATCTAAAATTAAAACCATATCTATCGCCCATATTGGTTGGAATTCTTCCCTTGGTTAAAAAACCTGAAATTGAGCAATTAGCAAAGCAGATTTATAATAATTTAAAAAAAGATTTTGATATTTTTTATGATGATTCTGGTTCTATTGGAAGAAGATATCGAAGATTAGAAGAAATAGGAACTCCTTTTGCGATTACAATTGATTATGATAGTTTAATTGATAATACTGTAACAGTGAGATATAGAGATACAATGGAACAAAAACGTTTAAAAGCAAATGATCTTAGATGCTTTCTCTGTGAAAATATAAAAATTTATGTGAGTAAATGAAATATAGAAATAAAATACACGGAAAATCAGAAAAGGAAATCATTCCCTCTGAGAAATGGCTAGTCTCTTTCAAGAAACATAATAAATATGACTCAAATCCTAAAATAATTATTCGGCAATTTTATGCTCAAGGATATTTTGAGGCATATGATATTGTTCGTACTTTTTCTGAGAAATTAGGTTTGGAAATAATATGGTTTAATGAAAAAAGAAAAGCTTCTGATAATTTTTTAAATAAAACTTTCAGCATGTTAGAATCTGTTTGTGTCTATTGTAATGGAATGTTTAATACTAATGAACCTATACCATGTTTACAACAAGGTTGTAGTCATATTTTTTGTTCTAAAAAATGTATGAATAATCATTTTAAGTTAAAACATGATAATAATAATGAATAATAACAACCAAATTTACTTTATAGAATTAATTACACTTGAATGAGCTCTGCATCTAATAATTGTTCTAAGAGTTGAACCATTTCCTGTTCAATTTGTTGTCTGGGGATTCCTAATTTTTGTGAGAAGTGATCAGTAAGTTCATTAATAGTTTTAGTACCGTCACAGGATTCCCAAAATCTGATTATAGCATCATTAACCATATAGCCTTTATCATCTTTATTCATTAATATTAACGAACCATCTTCTGATTTTTGAAAAGAACCAACTTTTTTTGGTCGAGCCTTTTCATAATCAATCTGGAATCTTAACTTAGGTTTTCCAAATCCTAACATTTCTCGTGCTTTAGGATCCATTTTTTCAATAGACCACGGGGGATCCCACACTATTTCAACATTGATATTACCTATTCCATTAATTTTACCTACAGATTTTTTTACATCATTAACCATAGTATTATGCAAAGGACAACCTCTTGTTGTCATTGTCATTTTTATGTCAACATCCCTTTCTTTTTTGATTTCCACGCCATAAATAAGTCCCAGATCAACTATGTTTACCGGAATCTCGGGATCCATACATTTTTTTAATTGAAAATAAACTTGATCTTTAGTTATTAATTCATTTGACATACTATATCAATTTCTATGGAAAAAGACGATAAAAATGTTATTACAAGATAATATATTTACAATTTATTTATTGCATTAACTTTTTTATTGTCTGTGAATATGGAGGACATATTATTCCTTTTTCAGTTATTATTTTTGTAATTAATTCAGGTGGAGTCATATCGAAGGCAGGATTAATAACATCAATATTTTTTGGGGCTACAACCCTTTTCCCGATCTTAATTACCTCGTCCTTTGAACGTTCTTCAATGATAATGTTAGTTGGATTATTTTTAAGATCGAATGTAGACGACGGAGCAGCAACATAGAAAGGGATATTATGCGTTTTTGCTAAAATAGCCAATTGATAAGTACCAATTTTATTAAATACATGTCCAGTGTATAATATTCTATCAGCTCCTACAACCACATGCTTTACTATTCCTTTAGCCATGATGTAACCTACAGCAGTGTCAGGAATCAAACTTACATCAATATTATCATGCTGAAGTTCAAAAGCTGTCAGACGGGATCCTTGCATTATAGGTCTCGTCTCCGTTGCAATTACGGTAATTTTTTTTCCCGATTCCTTAGCCGCTCTGATTACACCTAATGCGGTTCCATAAGCAACAGTAGCAAGTGATCCAGCATTACAATGAGTCATAATGGTATCTCCATCAGAAAATAAATTAGCTCCGTTTATTCCCATAGATTTATTCGTCGCGATGTCCTCTTCAGCCATTAAAATTGCTTCTTTTAAAATGATTTGTTTCATTAAAGAAACATTGGTCATATTTTGTATTTTTTGCATAATCCTGTTTAGCCCCCATTGAATGTTGACTGCGGTAGGACGAGTAGATAGTATTATTTTATATGCATTATTCAATTCCTTCAAAAATTGTTTGAGATCTTGAGTTGTACTATTAATAGCTGCCAGAGCTAATCCAAATGCAGCTGTAACTCCAATTGCTGGGGCGCCTCTAACTACAAGTTTTTTAATTGCATCTGCTACATCTAAATAATTCTTACATTTTACATAAGTTAATTTTGTTGGTAATTTTGTTTGATCAATTAACAAGAGCATATTATTTTTCCATTCGAGTGTAAGTAGCATATCAGAGATTTTATCCAAATCTATTTAAACATATAAATTTTAAAATATTATAATAAAATGGCGATAATCTAATGCCAAACAGTATTACCTATACTAGAATACTTGTCTAACACAATGTTATCTTTATTGAATACGCCCCTGCCGTCATAAAGAGGTATATCTTGAAGTTTATCAAAAGGCAATTTTTTATATTCGTCATGATCTGCAATAATTATAATTAAATCGGTTTCTACAATAGATTCAGAGAAATTGTTAAATAAGTGAATATTATCGTACTTTGAAATAAATTTATCATTTTTAACAAGTGGATCGTGTACTCTTATTTCTTTGACTTTTAATTTTCGTAATTCTTTAATTACCTCATAAGTTGGAGATAGTCTAGTATCTGATACACCTCCTCTAAAAGCCAAACCTAAAAGCGTAATTTTCGTAGAGTCAACATTTTTTGAATTTAATAATTTTATTGCCTGTCTCACACAGTATTTAGGCATAGAATTATTGAGCGATCGACTATATTTCGTCAGAGTGCAATTAACTTTAAGAGATTTCGCCGTTTTAAGGATAAATTGAGGGTAAACAGGAATACATGCACCTCCTACTCCGATTCCAGGCTTATGAATATGACAAAATGGTTGAGAATTAGCGGCATCTCGGACTTCCCAAAAATTAATTCCTAATTTTTCAGAAAATATTGCTAATTCATTAGCTAATGCAATATTAACATCTCTGTATACACCTTCAAATAATTTTTCAGTTTCTGCTGATTTAATAGAGCTCATTGATATTATTCCTTTCTGATATATAATTGAAAATAATCTAGTTCCGATCTCTATACTTTTTTTTCCATATCCAGATATAATTCCATGATATCGTTCCTCAATATCTTCGATAGCCCTTCCTTCATAGATACGTTCTGGATTATATAAAATATAAAAATCGTCTTCAACTTTTAAATGACTATGTTTTTGTAGAATCGGAATGACAACTTTTTCAGTTGTTCCAGGGGGAACGCTTGGATTAAGTGTTACGACATCATTTTTTTTTAAACCTTTCCCTATTGCCGTAGCGACATTTTTTACTGCAGATAATTCAGCTGTTCCGTCAGCAGCTAAAACTGGAACACATATCATCTTTAAAAATGAATCTTGGGACGCTTTTATCAAGTCATTATAGACTAAAAATTTTTGATTATCAAGTCCTTTTTTATATGCTTCACCTACGCCGGGTTCTGGTATATGTGTTTTTCCTTCACTAGCTTTTTGCAATATATTTTGAGATTTATCAACGCCAATTACAGATGCTCCTGCACGTAACCATGCAGCAGCTATTGGAGAACCAACATGCCCTAATCCATATACTGCTACTTTATAATCTCCTGACTGAATTTTATTCGGTAATGATGAGAGAAAATTTGAAAAATTATTATCCAGGGTAATATTATCATCATGAGTATTTGTGCTTTTTGAATATTTTTCCTTCATAAAATTTTAGAATATAATGCATTATTTGTTTTTTTTTAATTTTTCAGATTGTAACATCAAATCATAAATAATTTATCACCCATCTGTTTATTGAAATTGTTGTCCAAGGTAATAGCTTCTGATGATCACGCTATATGCACTCTTGGTTCCCATTGTTCTCTTCAAGTTTTAAAAGGGGCTAAAGATGAGGGTTTTAGGACAGTTCTGATTTGTGAAAAAAAAAGATCCGATCTTTACAAAAGATTTAATTTTATTGATGAATTATTTTTTCTTGATGAATTTCGAGATTTATTAAGAAAAGATATTCAACAAAAGTTAAGTGATAAAAGAATACTTTTAATTCCACACGGAACACTAATATCCAATCTCGCATATACCGAATTGGAAAAAATTCGTTTACCAATTTTTGGCAATAAATGGATACTACGATGGGAAGCAGACAGAGAATTAAAACAAAGATTGATGAATGAATCACACTTTAAAACCCCACGACAAATAGATGGAAAAAAAGAAATTAAAAATTTATGCATAGTTAAATTACACGGAGCGGCAGGTGGTAAGGGTTATTTTCTGGCATGGGATGAAAAAAGTTTTGATGAAAGATGTCAGAATTTAATCGAAAAAAAACTAATTAAGACAGAAAAAGAGTTGTACATACAGGAATATATTGTTGGAGTACCTATTTTTTTACAATTCTTTTATTCACCCTTATCAAATAAAGTAGAGCTTTTAGGCATAGATCGAAGATATGAAACTGATATTGATGGTATTGGAAGAATACCTTCTGATATCCAGAATCAATTACTTTTTAATCCAACCTATAATGTAATTGGTAATTTTCCTGTTGTCCTTAGGGAATCATTACTACAAGAGGTTTTTATAATGGCCGAAAATTTTGTCGAAACATCAAGAAAACTTATTCCTCCCGGAATGCCTGGTCCATTTTGTATAGAAGGGGTTTATGACAGAGATGGTAAATTTGTAACTTTTGAATTCTCAGCCAGAATAGTTGCAGGAACCAATCTCTATATACAAGGCTCGCCTTATTCAGATCTTCTATATAACGAGCCAATGAGCATGGGAAGAAGAATATCTAGAGAAATCAAAGAGGCAGTTCAATTAGATAGACTAAATGAATTGATAACATGATCGAGTTTATCCTCCAGTTAGTCTTGTAAATTGATTTCTTTTTTTTGATTTAAATATATAATCTAAATTTGCTAAAGCAACAATAGCAGATTTTTTTACCTCTTCACTTGAATCATTTAACGCCTCGAGCAGGGTTATTCTAGCATCTTCAGATCCTATTACTCCTAAAGCTACTGCCGCCTCATGTCTAACAAAAATACTTGAATCATTCTTTAGAGCATAAGTTAAAGGTTTTATTCCAATAGTGAAACCTAACTGACCAAGAGAAAATGCAGCTTCATGTCTAACTAGTTCATCCGAATCTTTTTCAAGAACTTGACTTATTGTACCAACAGCTTTGTCTCCACCAATTTCTGCCATGATACAAATTGCCCTAGTTCTTATGACATGATCATGATGAAATGCTAATTTATCAAAAAATTCGAAGTTGTTATTGTTAAATTGATTTTCCATTTCCTCTAATACTCCTAGTCTATCGTAATTCTGTTGTGAAAAATTATTCAAGGCATATCTATTATTAATAATGTGGATTTAATCCTTATTATTTATATTCATAAGTTATTATACTTGGGAATATGATGAATTAATATGCGTGTAAGATATTGGCATCTCACTATACCCGAAACCTTAAATGCAAAATATCCTCTCGATAAGGTAAATCATTGGGAAATAAAGTGTTTATACGGTGATTATGAACATTTCGGGATATTTTGGTATAAATATGGTACTCCTTTCGATAAGGAACCGATTCATGGAATATGTTTTTATTATAATGAGATTCCAGAGAATATCGTTAATAAGTTAACAGATTACCTTGTTTCAAAATTTGGCGGAAAAATTTTACGTAGGCAAACAAGAGTTTTTCTAGATGGATCTAAAGAGGTAAACGATTCTAACACTATTGGAAATCTCGCTAATGAGATAAGTTTAAAATTTTCAATTCCAGTTGAAATAACCTTAGAATTTGAAAAAATTTCCAAAGAAGAAGTAGATAATAATACATTTAATTTTCCTTCGAAGAAGGCGTTACCTATTGTAGGTATCGACTAGGGAACAAAAATAATATTCAAAAAATGATAATAATAACAAATTTAATCTACAAATTTTAATATCGAGTTTAGTTTATTAATTAGAATAGACATACTTACAGGTTTGCTAATGAAATCTAATACGTCTAGTGAAGGAATAACTTTCGTGAATTCCTCCTTGTTTATTTCAAAAGCTGTTATAAATACAATTTTCATTTGAGGATTACTTTCTTTAATCCTACGGTAAAGTTCAAATCCATTAATTTTAGGCATCCTAATATCAGTTAAAACCAAATCATAGTAATCATTAGGTTTTTTTTTAAGTGATTCTAAAGCACTTTCTGCGTCCATGAAGGTATCTACTCGAAATCGATTTTTTAACTCAAGCCCTCTTTTGATAATAGATAATATATCGCGTTCATCATCAACAACCATTATTCTGGGAGATATATTATTAGTCTTAGAGAGGTCCACGCCTATTTTAATTAGAGAATCCTACTAAAAATCTTATCTATTTCATTAAATAGTATATAAATTTAGAATTAATATCAGGATCATTATTAAAATAAATTTAAATTGTAATATTGATATATCAGAGACTTAATTTTTATCAAGTGAGTCAACAGAATAAAGATGCAATGAAGCTTATCCGTGATGAAAATATTCTTGCTTTTAATGAATATCGCCTACATAATCTTACATTTATTCCTGACCTAAGTCATCAAGACCTCTCTGGTAAGGATCTTTCGTTTGCCTATCTCAATGGAGCAAAATGTATTCAAACTAATTTTTCAAAAAGTATACTGAAAAAAACGAATTTAGTCCAAGCCGAACTTGACAGTTGCAATTTTAAAGAAGCAGATCTTACTGAGACATTATTTATGTACGCAGAAATGCAAAACTGTAATCTACAAATGTGTAATATGAATAGAACTAATTTCATGTGGGCAAATTTACAATATGCAGACCTATCTGGAAGCAAAGCATTAGATACTGTTTTAGTCGAAGCGAATTTAAAATCCTGTATTTTAAAAGATTTTAACAAGGAGAAGGCATTCCTAAAATATGCTAAGATTTGAAATAAGTTATAATTGTAGGATATTTGAACAAAAAATTAATTTAGTTTGTAATTGATTATTCATTAATATATATGAAGGAAAGAAAGCCCATATTATTAGTAAATGATACACTAGAATCACGACAGATTAAAAATTTATTGGTTGCAAATAGAATAAATTTCATTGAATACGACATTAAAAAGTTTGGAGGAGACTGTTGTGCTCACCTATCAACCACTCAAGCACCTAGTATTTTTGCTCCGGAAGGAGCTTATAAAGGAAAAGGTGCCATTGAAAAATATATTAAAAAAACAATGATCAATAAATCTACGAGTAACTGAAATATTTTAGAGATAATCTGAAGGGTTCTTTTGAAACATCGAGGAAGAATTAAACTTTATCATATAAGCATTAATTCTTTTGAAACATCGAGGAAGAATTAAACTTTATCATATAAAC
>DATFCH010000179.1:0-2876 GCA_035253345.1 Nitrososphaeraceae archaeon | reverse complement strand
ATTAAATATTGTAGCATAAAAATAGTTCATAATTATAGTAAAGAAAAACTTTTTGAAAAATATTGCAAAAAGTTAATGTTAATAGACCAAAAATAAGTATGCTTATGTTTAACAATGGCAGTGATTTTAGTGATAAATTTAGAATTTCAAATCATATTATTCTAATATCGACGATCTCAGTAATATCATTTTTAATGTTATTCGGATATTATAATATAACAGCAATGGCTCAAGAGTCTCTGTCTCAGTTACAAAATAAAGCCCTCAATATAGTTGCTGTTGGCGATTTTTACTGTAATGATGAAACAGAAGATACCATTAAAAAGATTATTTCTATTAATCCTGAAATGATAATCACTACTGGAGATCATGTGAAAGATGTCAAATCTATCAAATGCTGGGCTGAAATTTCAGAGCCCATAAAGAACAAGCTGAAAATTGCTATAGGAAACCATGATGTTGAATCCAAAAAAATATACAAACAACTTGTTAAATATCATAATTTAACAAATCCATATTATTCACATGACTTTCGAAATATTCATTTCATAAGTTTGTCTACCGAACATCCTTTTGAAGAGGGAAGCCAACAATATGAATTTATCAAAAATGATTTAGAAAAGGTATCCAAAAATCAAAATATTGATTGGATAATAGTTCATAGTCATAAACCATTATATTCTACTAGAAATACTCCAGAAATATCAGAAGATCTAAGAAATATCTATCAGCCTCTCTTTGAAAAATATGATGTTGATCTAGTAATTTCAAGTCATAACCATTACTATGAGAGAACATATCCCTTATCATATAACAATGACGATGATCAGGAACCTATAATTAATGACGATTCTGAATCTAATTATCTTAATACTGATGGTATAATATTTCTGACTGTAGGTACCGGTGGTGATGAAATGCAAGAGATTTTAGATAAAGAAGATTATTATGTAATACAGAATAATAACGAATTTGGATTTATTAATTTGAAACTGGAAAATAATGGAAAGACTTTAGTTGGAGAATTTCGTACTGGAGAAGATGAAGATAATATAATAGATAGTTTCAACTTAACAAAATCCTAGATAATTGGATTTGCATGCTTTATGCCTACGCTTTATTTTGCATCGAAAACATTCAAATTTTATTGATGATTTCTAAAACTGTTGATTCTATTAAATCTCTTCTGGTATTGTAGATGAGTATTTTAATTTCTTTTATATTTAGGGATACCAGTAGTTAGAATTATTGTTTTGGCAATCAATATACATCTAAAGCTTTCAGCATTAGAATCAGAATGTCATGGACAATCTGTCATAGTTCTTGGTATTTGTCTACACCTTCTTCTATACAGTAGGTCCATGCTACATTTTTACTATTGCTTCATCGGTTATATACTCCACTAAAAAGGTTACTAGCAGACGATTCCATTATTGCAAATACTAATACAACTCCTACAATACCAAAGATAAGGGCTAATATTTTGAAAGAAATAGATTCAAAACTCTATTTTAATCGGTCAAAAAATGTATATAACATTTCAGGTTCTCAATCCAGATGAATTCATCCAAGAACAAGTTTTTGTAGACAGGAAAAAAGTAAAAAAGATTAATACTGGATTTTTAAAATAACATTGAAGTAGTTTTTTAAGATATTAATTAAATTAAATTAAAAAATAAAATAAAATAAAAAAACGTATTTATTAATTAAATCAATGGCCTTTATTGGAAGCTTCCCATACTAGATCATTAAACATATCATTCATGTGACCTATTTTAATACCCATACCGTCAAGTAAAGCAACTGCTTCTTGAGTATTATTGGATTCTAACAATTTTTTAATATTACCAATATCATTTGTTATTTGAGAATGAGTAGATCTCATTTGGCTAATCATTTGGTCTAATGCTCCTGCCTGAGCAAGTACAACTTGTAGGGACGAGATAATAAAAAGAGTTCCAATTAGCAAAGGCAAAGCCAATAGAAGAACAATACTTCTTGTCTCCATAGCATTATAATCTAATTCAATCTTTTAAACGTTGAGTATTCAATTATTATAGTAATAAGTTTTTGAACTTCTTGTCACATAAGTAATTGATAGTTTAAAAGTTATTTTAATGAAATCAAATTACTAGTATTATTATCATCTTTACAACTATTTGTTTTATTATTTACCTTTTTATAAGCTTCAATAAAAACTACTGTTAATGCTCCTACCAATAACGCTAATGGAATTGCCAGCAAAATCGAATAATTATAGAACACTATTCCAATAGTTTCAGCAGTTAATATACAAGCACTTTCTGCAGTAATTAAAATAATTATACTTGTTTTTAGTATATACTTTAAGTTTGGTTCATTTTTTAAATATAATATTTTCTTTACACCTTTTATAAAATATCCAAATGTTAAAAGAATATTTGAAAAAAATCCTTTGTTTGATTGTTGCTCTAAAACTGAACAACAACTGTCAATTTTTAACCCCGTCCCATTATAGCGTCCTAAAATAGTCATAAAAGTAGTAAAACCTGCAAGAGCATAACCTATAGCATAAGCCAATCCGATACCTATTATATTAAAACCAAATGTATAAAGTCCAATGTTTTCTCCAATCTCTGCAGCCATTATGCATAGAATTTCTATTCCCAGAGCAGCAGGCAATAAATTTTTAGTAATACTAAAAAATAATGCACTCTTTGATTTCAGAGATATATTTTGAGGAGATGCTAAAGACCTTTGCCTAATTTTGTTAGAATGAATACTAATACAGCAACAAATCTCCTTAATACAATTTTTACATTTTATGCTGTTTTTAAAATTATTATTACAAATATTAGATGAACATTTACATTCTGAACATACAATATTTGCTTTCA
>DATFCH010000178.1:0-7522 GCA_035253345.1 Nitrososphaeraceae archaeon | reverse complement strand
TATTGTAATTTGTGCAGCTATATTTGGATCAGTAACTGTGAAGAAAGTATATTTCCAGGTTCTAAATTAGCCCACGATCTGAAATTTCTTATTTTGTTCTCCAAAGGTTTTATTTTATTAAATAAATAATTTGTTTTAAACGATTACAAACAATAGAGAACTCCTTTGGGTATTTTAGTGAGATCCAACGCACTATTTCGGAAGAAATGATTTCTGCCCTCTCCTATGCTTTAATTATTCTCTGGAAGTTTTTTAATAAAATAAAAAATAATATATACACTGAAGAACAACTATTGAAGATATATTATCTAAATAAGAATTTGTTTACAATAACCATTAATTTGTCTCATATTATTAGAACAATTGAAACCTCTATAATTACCAAGTACTCATAAGTACCTCCGGCGAATAGTGTTTATCTATAACTGTCTCTGTCATTTATTATTATTCTCCGAAGATTTAATTAATGTCTAGTCAAATAAAAATAATAATTCATGGTCTAAAATTTCCAATTGCTGTCTTCGTGATTCATTTTATTCTCTGATTTAAATTCCTCTCTATTAAGATTGTCATCAATAGTAAGATTAGTAAAATCAATCTTTTTTGTTGAAGATGATTGTTTTTGTCCAATTACTAATTTAGTTGCTTCAAAGTAACTACTAAGGTATGGTTACACCAAAATCATGTCCTTTAACATCTGGAACTTTTTAGAAGGGTCTTCTTTATTGTAATTTTCCCACCTCAACTTTAAACAAATTTAATATTATCAATTCAATCAGGATGTTGATCTACAAAACCAATGGAAGCAATATGGTGAAGCCTCTTTAACTTTAGTTGTTCAGCTTTTTTCTTCATTCTGAAGAATGTGGCGGATTGTATGGAAATTGTGATTCAAGATACTTTAAGGATTGTTGTTCAGTAAGCATCATCCTTATTGTTTCAATTATTGCTTTTTATTTTGCAGTTACTATAATTGATTTGATAGTCAAAGTCTCATTTATTCACCAAGATGTAACATAATTTTGAAAACTTCTTTTTCGATATAGTTGATAGTAAGAACAAATGGGTATAACACTTAAGGTTGCAAATCTCCAAGCCGATGTAATAGTAAAGACAAGAGAAATGGATTATATTTGTTTAAAATTAAAGAAGCTTTTTTCTAAATAGATTGATTATCGCCTGAAAAGACTATATTTTATTTTGAGTTTAATACAATATTTTTATTTTTCCAAGATTCACTAAATTTTTCACATTTTAATAAATGAGATATTGTATTTTTTTCTACTTCATCTAAAGATTTATTTAAATCAAAAATAAATGTAATATCTTTATTACAATATCTACAAAAAACAAAATAACCAGATTTTTTATTATATTCTTTCTGCTCAAATTTTGCATACGCATATTCATGTATTGGGATCATTTCCATAATTTCTCAAAATTTTTTAATAAATCTTTCAAATCTTAATTATATTATTTTAAATATTACTCAAATTATTTTGATGAATTAGCAAGATTAACTGATTGCATATATTAGAATGTAAACATTATATTGAACGTATGGATTATGTCTTAAAACCAAAAAAAATTGATCAAATAAATGGTAGTAGTGTGCTCTGAAGCCAAGATATAAATTTTCTAAAATCATAATTTATCTCAAACTATAATTGAATCTATTTTAATAACATATTAAATTTATAAATTCAATTTGAATCAACAACAATTTATTTGATTTATATTTACTCGCGATGATTGCAAAAAAAGAATTTAAACTAACATTTCAATATAGTATGGAAGAATATGATTCTTTATCAATATACTATTCATTAGGTCAATCAAGAATTTTCAGACCGCAATCTACCGACATCCAATTACAGAATTAGTATGAATAATGATGTGTAGATTTAGCTTTAATTGGCTATTACAATCAAATCAATTTATTTGGTTCGGCATTGAATATTTGTCAAAAATTGATTCTTCTTCTTTATCTATTCCCAATAGACTAAGTAATGAGAACGGGTAATTCTGGCTAACATTGTATGTCTCTTAAACTTGCCAAGCTTCTTAATTTTTCCTCAGGATTTTCTGTAGAAACATATGAAATTGTCAATTTACTCGAACAGTTCAGTGGCATATTACCTACAGAAAAATTATTGGTGAAAATTTTTACAAGATACTAAAATTTTTTTCTTTCAATTATGGACAATTATAATTTTATAAATAATGGTGAATATCCTTTAAAAGAAAACAATCAATTCTATATATACTATTAAAAGAAAAGATATTGTGAAACTCAAGGATACTGAGGGAGTATATTAAGATCAGGTTACGATGAAGTCAAGTAGAGAAGATATTAAGACAAAAAAATTGTAGTGTTAATAAAAATTTCCTTGCTGGGCAAGGTATTTGATATCCTTATTGTGGAGGTCAATTAAGAAATAAACCAAGATATAGAAAATTTAAACAATAATAGATGATATGATGCTAAATATGACATGTAAAAATTAAAAAGAAAAAATGGAATCTAGTACTAATTTTCTTTATAAATCAATGATGGTGTTATTTAATATCCATTAATTGCTGAATTCAATTTTTACCTTTATAAATTAGTAATAAATGAAGGTATATTGTTAAAGTATTCACTTATTAACATTGTAAAAAAAGTAATAAAAATTAATTTTAGGAATATCTAGTAAAACTGTCCGCATTATGCTCTAAAGATCCAAGTAAAAATGTATAAAAATCAGAATAATTCCTGATTTTAGAAATCAAGAAGACATTTGATAACACATTAAATTTAATTTGTTAATTAAGAATAGGCAAAAATAACCTAATTTTATAATGTCACAATCCCAAAAGAAGCACCTTCCGGTCATTGCTTTTCAACAATTGACAAGTTTCAGATAGAACAAAGAAGTGACCATATGTGATAAGGGGTTGCTACCTACATAACAAATTTTAGAAATAATACTATAAGCATAGCTATCCTTGTCATAAATTTTTAAAAATAATAATAATTTATTAGTGGAAATATAATAACAAAATATAATCGGTAATTCTACATAACTATTAAGCGATTAACTATTCCATATACTTGCTGATCTCCAAAATGATTATCTGTTTGTTTATCATTAGGATCAATAGTTATTGTAACATTGTTGGAAATAGTTATTGATAACTCTGCATGACTCCATATAGTTCTACCATTTATTTTGATATCGGCAGTTCCGTTAATTGTTAAATTATTACTATTATCTGATGAGGATGATATAAGTTGATTCATTTCATCATTCTCATTTGCACTAAAATTAGTTATTTGATGGATATGTCCTCTTGAACCATCCATAGGAGATGCCAAAAAACTTGCTTCAAAGTTTGTTACAGTTCCATTATGGACATTTAAATTCCAGTCTCCTGTTAATATTACTTTGAATGCATTTGTTATATTGAATTCATTTCCAGGAACTGTTATGACTAGAGAACTTATTGTTCCTATGGCAGAAAAAGTAGTATTACTATTATTACTGTCGATACTGCTGTTATTGCTATTTGCCATAGATTGGGAGTGCATTAACATTTTTTGCTTAGTATCTTTCTCCATTTGAGCAAATACAAAAAATGGAGATGATTTATAGCCACTATTATCGCTAGTGTTATTGTTGTTATTGCTGATTATGACAAATGCAGTAACTATTATGGGTAATGATAAAAAAATTAGTATTGATATTGTTGAAAATTTTATAATTTTTAATGATGATTTTGCTATTTTAAACATAAGCTTTATTCTAATTCATTTATGAATCCCTAAATAATTAGTTTACTATCTATTTACCAGAACAAAGACTTTAAAGAGTTGAAACATCAATAGATGGGCAATATTGAATTTTGTATATTAGTGGATAGTTATATTCAGTAAAATTTTATTCTAAAAAACAATTTTGTGTTTCAGAAAATTTTACATAGAGTTAAAAGTTTATTCCAAGAGCCATATGTAGTCTGGTTCAGAGCCTGTTATACTCTTGGACAGACCAATACTATTATTAAGTAAAGATAATGATTCACTGTGAGTATTATTGAATAATATTATTCCATCAAAAGCCCATTCATTGTCGATCAATCGACCCATATCTGAAGATATCCAACTGATATCTTGTCCCCTCGCTTGTCTCTATCGTTCCATTTCCACTACCAAGAAACAGATCATTAGATAAGTATTCAGAAAAGTTTGATTGTTAGTTACATTAACTACATTATTTAGGATCCCTTTATCAAAATGATGTGTCTTGTTTTTATTGGATCTAACCTTTCTCGATCTTTGAATTGATCTTTTAATTAACGATCCCTATAATATTTAAATATTGATTCTTTTGTGTAAAATGATATTTTTCTAATATTTCTATAACATAAAGAAACCATAATGATAAATAAAATATGATTAGTGATAATTTTTAGGTTTATAATAATATTATATCTATATCACAACTACAAATTATAAAATAAAAAAATTTACTTATAAAATCAAGGAAAAATAGACTAAACAAATCCATAAGTTAAATGCTTTTTTATAAATGCTAGTATGATGTTATTTTTTTTATTTAATTAGATTCAGCAGGGATTGAATCATTCTATAAAGTAGGAAAAGTATTCAGAAGAAAACTTCACTTGCTAATTAAATAATACAATAAATGAATAATAAAAGATAAGATGATCAAATATCAATTTAATTTTAAAACCTGATTAATAACAATTAACAAAAAATAATAGTAACGCTGAAATAATAAGATAGACATTACTTATGATCCTATTAAAGTGCGATAAATTAACAAAGTTACAATAGAAGACGCTTTTTATGTCATGAATATTTTTTTAGTTATCTTAAATTATACTTACACAGAATTCTATACTGATTTAACGCAATGTCAAACTATAGTAGGACAGGAAAAAAAAGTCTTATTAGATTGACCATTTTACCAGAAATATTGGTTGAACGTCTATCAACAGGGATAACTAATCTTGATGCATTGATTGAGGGTGGAATACCTAAAGGGTTTACGATTTTATTAACAGGTAATCCAGGTACAGGTAAAACTATACTTGCCTCTCATTTTCTGTATGAAGGTTTGACACACGGAGAAAGTTGTATGTATGTTTCATTTAGCGAATCAAAGAGTCAATACTATGATAATTTTGTACAATTAGGAATGAAATTTAAAGATTTTGAGAAAGATCATAAATTTGCATTCTTAGATTTTTCTTCTGTAACAAAGGAAGGTATAACAGATGCTTTGGAACTAGTTCTTGAGACCTGTAAAAGTATTGGTTGTAGTAGATTAGTAATTGATTCTTTTTCTGCAATACAACTTGCGTTTGATGATATTATGGAATCTAGAATTGCCTTGCATGTCGTTTTAGGAAAGATGTTAAGAGCAGAAGGAATAACAAATATGCTAATAATCGAAATTCCATTCGGAACCAAGAAAATTGGTACAGGAATGGAGGAATTTGTGGCTGATGGTATTATTCAACTTGAACATGGTTATAGTGACACTGTTCCTATTAATCTGAGCGTAATTAAGATGAGGGCTACATCGATAATTAGGGAGCGACATATCTCTATTATTAATAAAAAAGGTATGATACTATATCCAAAACAACGACTAAATATTAATCTCCCATTTTCAACCGATAGAATTAGAATTGGTGTTACAGGTTTAGATGAGAGAACTAATGGAGGTTTTTTTAAGTATAGTACAACAGCTTTGGTTGGACCATCAGGTTCGGGTAAAACTACCTTTGGATTTCAGTTTCTTGCACGAGGAGTTCTTGATGGTCAGATTAGCTTATTCTGTTCTCTCGAGGAATCAGCTGATGAAGTTAGAAAACTTGGTGATTCTCTTGGTTACAATGTGACTGACCTTGAGAAAAAAGGATTGCATATACTATCTTGGATGCCAGAGAATCAGAGTCCTGATGCATTTATTTCAGAATTAGTATCTAATATAGAGAATATAAAACCATCACGTATAGTATTAGATGGTTTGTCAACTTTGGAACATTTGTATAGTGAAGATTTCAATTTAATCATAAAAAGGTTATCTGCTCTGTTTCGAAGTAAAAACACTACTTCAATAATGACCTTATTGCCTTCTTCAGAATCTGCGTTTAATATTACTTCCCTTGGTTTATCCCCTTTTTTTCATAATATAATTATCCTTCGATATTTCGAGGTAGAATCGGAAATAAAACGTTCTTTGTTGATACTGAAAATGAGGGCCTCACAGCACGATACGTCAATTATAGGATTTTCAATTTCCAGTAATGGAGGAATCAAAATTATCGGCCAGATGAAACAATATATAGGCATTATGAGTGGTATTGCTCGGAAAGCTTATCAACAATACATAGATAAAGAAAAAAACCTAAAATCTAAACAAAATTTTGAAGCTCGAAAAAGATCTCAAAAACTTAAAAAGGATTTGAAAACAATAACCAAGAAAGAAAAGAATTTGAAAAATAAACGTAGGAAAGGAATTTAAATGACAATATTAATAAGAATAAGAAGAAATCATTCAATATTCTCGGTACTCTATTTAATGAATAAACGTTAAAAATAATAGTGATATAATTTATGTCTAAAAATATTTCCTTTGAAGAAGTTTATGCAGAATCGGTAGATAATGCTATTAAAATATTAGGTGATATTGTTTCAAAAATCGTGACTGATTATTTAAACCATAAATACTCTATTGATATTACCAAAACTTCTGATAAACCGTATCTACTAGACGAAGCATTAAACCATGTAATAGATGGTGGCAAATTAATCATAGAAAGAAGGATAATAAACATTATCTATCAAAAAATAGGATCAGTAGAAAAGCCAACGAGTAGAGGTAATGTCTCATTCGAAGAACGCATATACGAAGCTCGAGATAGATATAATAAACTAGGAGACAGAAACTTATAAATTTATTATTTATATATTATTACTTATACTGAGCAAATTTCAGACTAGATTAGATAGTCAATTATTTTCTGTTCTACCAGTTAGGCCAATGGCAATAAAAAGCCAAATTCTGTACCTTTCTTACTGTTAAGATTGTTTCTTCCCCATATTTTCCCACCATGTTTTTCTATGATATTCTTTGATATGTATAAACCAAGTCCAGTTCCACCGTCATATCCATTGGTCATAAATTTTGTAAATAGTCTTGGCAATATTTCAGGATCAATCCCTTTGCCATTATCATTTATACTTATCGATACTGTATTATCTGATTCTTGTTTTTTTATTTTAACAGTAATGTGGCCATTTTGTGTAAATCTATTTGCATTATTTAGTAAATTGTATAAAACTTGTTGTATTCTCATTCTATCGGCATTTACATATAATTCTTTTCCTTCTTTTTTTATTTTTTCGTTTTTATTTATTTTGTTCTTAGTATAGATATAATAATCATAATCATTGTTATATAAATATAATTTGAAATTATTATTATTGCTTTTTGGCTCTTTGATAAAA
>DATFCH010000177.1:0-6486 GCA_035253345.1 Nitrososphaeraceae archaeon | reverse complement strand
ATTTATAAATTTTAAAATAAGGTTTATTGTTATCTATGAGAATAAAAACCATAAAATTTCTTAGGTTAATTTAGTTAATCAGGTCAAATCAGTCAACTTAAATACTTTATAAACAAAATACTAATATACTTATGAGTATACGGTTGACTAACTTAATCAAAGTAAAAAATGATACTTATGAGAGACCATCTAACAGAAGAAAAAAGAATGACATCTATGATGATATAACTCGTAACCTTTTGGATGTAATAGAGGAAAAGGAGAAGTCTAAGAAATGAGTTCTACTATTAATACTAACAATAAAAATATACTGATAGTTGATGATGATATGGAAACTTCTTCTAAATATAAAAAATGGTTAGAAGAAGAAGGTTTCAATCTAACTTTAATAAATAACCCCGAGTTAGCAGAGCGAATCTTTGAACCTGAAAGATATGCTCTCGTACTTATTGGTTTTAAAATGTCAGTAATAGATGGTTTTGGTCTCTACAATAAGTTACATGAAATGGAAAAAAAAGTTCTACAAGATTCAATACCTTCAAATGATTTTAGAGTCTGTTTTATGACAGCAACAAGAATAAATTATCCAGCACTAGCGGAAATGCATCCTGAATTTGGAGAAGAATGCTATGTCTGTAAAGAAATTCCAAAAACAGATTTCATCAAACATGTCTATTCACTAATTTCTTGAAGATAAAATGGGAAGAAATGAGGTCAAATATTTCAAGAGATTACAATACTATTTCAGATGAATGGAATAATAATAGAAAGAAACTGAAATGTTGTAGAGATATAATTAAAGCAGCGAATATACGTTTGATAGACTGGTTTAATGAAATCTATCGAGATAGGTATTCCTCATTGAGATTTCCAGAAAGAGGATATTATATTTTTAATACTGATAATGAAGAAGCAGTAATGCAAATTCGGTTTTGTCCTTTTTGTGGTAAAAGTCTAGGTTCTTTATAGAGCAAAAATGAGCAATTGTTATTATTGAAAGAAAAACCTTCGTTTGAAAAAAATTTTCAACATGTTAAAGATTCCCTATCCAAATCAGACTCAAATAAAGCATTAGATGAACTTACCAAAGTTCAAACTGGTGTTATAAAAGCAGAAACAGATCTCTTCAAAGCGAAATTACAAAATCCTCAACTGACACTACAAGGAGGAGATGATGGCGATGGTGGAGATGTTACCGATAACTAATGCCATAGTAATGGAATCAGAAATATATCATCTTTAAAATTTTTTTTCTAGTTACAATATGTAACTAAACGACCATTTAGCATTTAATTTTAGAAAATACTAAATAACTTACGTTGGAGTTTGAAATTTTTTATATTGTTGTTTGAAAATTGGTGATATGACAAAAGAAATTAAGTCAAAGTGTACAACATATCATAGGCAGAGACAGCAATAAATAAATGATAACAGTCATTTGATGCATATCCAAAAATATTTCAACATTTAATATTTAATAAATAAAAATTAAGAATGTAACTTTAGTTTATTACCAAAAAAGATACTTAATTCTTGAAATGGGACTCGAACCATTCTCCATCAAATTTAATCCAATTAACTTCTTCTACTGAGTATTCCATTTTCGGCTAGTAGATTATCTAAAGTATAGCATTAGTTTAATAAATTTCTCTAATATTGACCTGATTTATAGAATTATACTTGAATTTTAGTCTTTGATTCACTGTATATTAAATTGTTTTTAATCCCTTTTCTCATTCAGAGATTGAATAAAGCAAATTATTATATAATTTTTTTCTTGATGATATTGTAACTTGGTATTAGTTGTTCTGCGTGTTTCTTAATCCTAGGTTTAGTTCTTAGTTTATAGCCACAACAAGGACACCAAAAATTTTGCCAATTAATAAAAATTTGACAAACATTACAGCGTTTTTGTCCTGTTAAATATCTTCTGCCAGTACTAGGTCTCATCGCTCTATGGCGGGAACATATTCCCTTGCATACCATTTATCTTACAATATAATATTAGTTTAATCAGTTATTAGGAAGTAGTATTATTTGTCATTTTTATTCTTAATTATCAATTTGTTTAATATCGTTGGTATGTTTTGAAATTGTAGATTGTCCTGAGGCTTTTAAAGTACATCTTTCTATTTTCCTGAGAAAGTCAAAGTAGTTTTGAACTGAATTGTTATAGTATCTTTGTGCAATCTCTATTGATTTAGTGAAATTTTCTGCATATATCAATGCAGCATCATCATGTACTCTTTGTTTATAATTTATTGCATTATCCCAGATAGTTTGAATTGAATTTCTATATGTATCGATATCTCTTTGCGGATATTGGAAATAATTCCAATATGATTTCGATGTATTATTTAAAAATTTAGAAAATGTGGATTGAAACGTATTGACAACATTCTTTTGCAATTCTATATAGTTGTTAAAGATTGATTGGCTTGTATTGGTGGCTTCTTGTTGGAAATTGTTTGCAGTACTGATATTTTTTTCCAGATATGCTTTATGTGTATCTTGATTTTGATTGATATTATCATTGATTTTATTTGTTGTTTCTGAAATAGTGAATGTTTTATTTTTTATTTGTTGAGTTTGATTGTCTAAGAATTTGTTTGATTTTTCTTTTACTTTTACTTCTTCCAACGGTACAGTATTTGTTATTATAAAAGATGAACCATATTGTTCTTTTTCTTTGTTATCCAACATTCTTTTAGTTTCTTCTTTTTGTTGCTTCGTTGATATTGGTGTTGGTATTGTTGTTGTTGTTAATTCTTCCTTTGTTGAGCCGGAAGATGATTTATCTGTGTTAATTCCCAAATTAGAATTATCACTATGATTATAATTTTTATTGTTATTATTATTTTTTTCTTGAGTTAATTGAGAACTATTATATTGATTTTCATATCTCAATGATTTATCCATATTTGAGGAATCTCCAACAATTACATCCTTCCCTTTTTTTACCACTTTTTTAACGGTTTCTTCTATGTTTACAACTACGTCCTTACCTTTCTCTATAACTTCATTGATAGTATCATCAATAGAAATACTTTGTAATATCTCATTAGTTAAACTATTTTCTTTTTTATTTGTTATATCGTTACTATTATCTAGAAACTCTTTGTTATCAGAAATTTCTTTCTCTTTTGGACGTTTATATCCACGAGGTAGAGTCATAATGTTAACAATACACTAATTTTTATAAGTATTATACAAATTGTTATATTATATAGTTTTTTAATATGCAAAATATACAGCTTAAAAAATATTTGAGTCAACCCACAACTTTTAAATCACTCTTAATGTCTTTATTGTTGAATAGTATAGAAAATTACTGCAATGACCATTAATTTGTCTCCAATTATTATAAACAATTAAGACTTTATTGTTAATACATAGGACTAGTAGAATAGAACTTCCGGAGATAATCTTTATCTTCATTTATTGTTTGTCATTTGTTCTCCGGAAGTTTATTTAAACATTAAAAAATTATCTCAAATCTTAATAAAGAATAAAGAAGTTTTAGATATACAAGTCATATAGGTAACTTCTTTCGTGAATAGTGAAAAATAGTCAAATCCGTATGATTAATGCTCTATTCTCTGGAATTTTGTTAGAATTAACAATTACAATTAACTTATGTCAAATTTTTTTAAACAATATAGGATTGTTAATAATACCAAGACAAAAAGGCTCATTTAATCCGGAGAATGTTATCCACGTATGCCACAATGTTCTAAGGACTTTTTTATTATCAACTAAATGATTTACCTTTAATCATTATATCCAATTATAAATTATTATTATTACCAATAAATACCGAAGGAATTATTATCATAAGTCTGGAGAATAATCGTATCCTCATCTTTGCTCCATTTTATTCTCCGGGATATTTTACACAAATAATTACAATTAACTTCTCTCAAACCTTTATAACAAATATGGATCCTCTTTCAATAACAAAGATTTCCCAAACAGAACCTCTATAGCCACAACCTCCGGGATTGTTTAATCTAGGCATTCCATTGTTGTATTCTCCGGAAGTTTCTATCTTTAATTTTTATAATAAATATAGGACTTTTTTTATTGACTAGAAGATGGTGTAGTCAGACCGGGGAATGATCTTATATTGTAGGCATTCAATTCATTTTACCGATTATATATAATAATAATACAGCTTTCCTAAGATTCCACTAGAAATATTTCTCTAAAGCGTTAAATCAAATATATAAGACATTCTGATGAAAGATAGATTCTCAACCCTCAGGGAGAACAATACTATATCCATTGCTGTTTGTTATTTCTCCAGGTTGTTATTTTGTTCTTATAATTAGTATAAAAAACAATATGCTTTTATCTATAGAGGTGTAAGTAATGAATCCACCATTCTCTGTCACTGTGGTTGAATGTGTTAAAGGGACAAAATTTTCCTTTAACTTTTCACCACTTGTATCTTTCTTAATATTTAAATAAAATATAGAAAATATATTATTACAGTCAAATTTCTCACCATACCCGAAGAATGATTAAATACATGATCTTGTCTATTCATTCTTCCGGTTGTTTAATACCTGATCAAACCACAAAATTAATATTCTAATTAGCAATATTTAGTTCTAAAAGAATTAAATTCAAAGTTGATAAATATTTTAAAAATTAAGTATAACTACACCAAAGATCTCAAACAGACCTTTACTGCACAACTTCTGGAGAAAGTTATTTCATAATCTATAAATCTCAATAGTATCTCTTATTTTCTCCGGAAGATTTGTTAAATAAGCAAAATAATTTACTTTAAATTTTTATAAGAAGATGAAACTTTGTTATGCCAAGTCGAAAGAAAAATCAGACTTCTGTGGAATGGTTTCTGCTTGATCTGTTATTTCTTATTCTAATCTCCGGAATGATTTTCTTCTAACTCTATTGTTACTATTATAAATAAATAAAACATTTTCTACTGATTGAAAATATTATCTAAATAATCTATCATCATCAACCTTAATACCGCAAAGTCCAAACTAGAAAAACTAGAACTTGAATTCTTTTCCAATGCAACATTCGTCTGTCTTAGTAAGGTATTGAAATATGAAGAAACTTCTCCCCTTCATCATTAATTCTTCTTTGAATCTCTTTTTTTAGTTGGTCAATTTGTTCAGAACTCATAATTATTTCAATATAAACGAAAAGGAATTTATGGATTGTAGAAATTTCTATATTTTGTTCAAGTGTCTCCCCTTCTCTCAAGTATTCTACTAGTTATAATCAGTACTTTTTCCATGACTGATAATGGGACGAACAATACCTTCATTTAAAATCGCTGCAGTATTGGAAGCGAAGACATGGAAAGAATATAGAAAATATTTGAATATTAACGATCGAAAAATATTTGATAATCTGTTCAACGTTGTAACTTTGTATAATTCTGCTAGTTCATATGCGGCTATCCCAATTAGGATTCATCCTGTTATGATGTCTATAGTTTTTCATCATTACAAGATCTTAAAAAGAAACATTTAGAGTAGGAGAATATGTTACTTTTTACAGATGAGAAAGATAATGACATCCATTTTATTCAAACTCTTCATTAATAATATTACTAAGAGAATTAGAAAAATGGAAAACTTACTCCAACATATTGAGGCAACCTAATAGAGATCTGTTTAATGAAATGTTTAAGTCATTATACAAATATTCAAGTGCTATAGATGCAAAAGGTGAAAACTATGCAACAGAATCTATACTACTATCCCTAATTTTCGAGCAACATAAATTATCAAAAACTAGGTTTGGATAGTCGTCGATGGTGGTGGAAAATAATTTGACATAGGAGATCCATGATGATGTATTATTAACCATTCTTTCTGACTCTTGTTATATTCAAATATATTAGTTGCAACTACACCAAATTGAATTTTCACTTTATTTTGAATTATTTCTATATTCTCTAAACAGGTTATTACTGCTATAACCTCTTGATATATTCTGGTTTTTGAGTTAGTAATTGTAAATTTAATATTTTCTGTATTAGAAAATATTGTAACCCAACTTTCACGAATTGCCATCCAACCAACAAACATTTCCCAACCTGGATGTATACATACACAATTATCGTTATGGCTCCATATACTTTCCATCATAAGAATTGAAACATTCTCGAACGCCTCGTAAAATTTTAGATTGGCATTTTCTACCTCTTTAGCAGACAATGACTCATTTGTTTTAATCAACCAGATTAATATATTAAAAGATGTTTATAAAAATAAGAATCACCAAAACAACGCATCCCATATTTTCTTGAATTTCCTTAGTTTGTTAATTAATTCTTCCTTCCTCTATTACTATTTTGATTATTTATATGCGTCTAAAGGGTATTGAAAAATATTTGTTAGACGCTTAATATTATTAAAATTTCCAAGTGGTGTTAAGTGTGAATCCTTTCATCACCTAAAGTTTTTTTAACAACCATTACTAGTTGTGATAACAATATCG
>DATFCH010000176.1:0-6081 GCA_035253345.1 Nitrososphaeraceae archaeon | reverse complement strand
TATTAGTAGTAATATTAACTATATAAATTTAATATTATCAAAAAATATTAGAGTTATTTTATGAAATGGATCATAATATTATTTGTAATCACTTTAGTTTTCTTAGTATTATTTAAATTTCTATATTTTGGAGATTCAGATCCATTTTTAAATTTGTCTAACAGCTTAGGAAATAATTCACAAACATCATTTTATTTAAATGGTTCTATTTTCTCTTTAATTTTTATTGATCAATTTAATATTAACAATAAGAATAATAATAACGTTGAAAATCTTCTAAATTTAGAGAAAGAAAAAGAGAATGTGAACTTTGTAGATTTTTTAACAGATAGTTTAATTGATATTATTTCTAAAGGTGATTCAAGTTTCCCTTTAGGACAAGTACTTTCAAATTCAAATATTACAACCTATAATAATTCTGATGATTTAAAAAAGATACTTCTTCTTAATGGTAGTTGGAATCTAGATGTAAGAAATGGAAATATTGTGACCTTTAATGTTAGAATATCTACAATAAACAAGGATGGAATATCTCCACATATTTATGAAATTGTAAATCTAGTTGTAAAAAATAATATTCCTATTAGATTAACTCAAAATGAAATTACCATTATAGAGGGAAGAGCAGATATAATAACCCCTAAGAATATTGAAAATATAGACCTTTATTTAATTTTACAAGAAGATACAATAAGTATCATTTTACAACCTAAAATTTTAGGAAATGATTACAATGGGCAACCCATTTATGGATTGACTAATTATATGACAAAATAGTATATTTAACTAATTACAATTTTCAAAATGTTACTAATAATATTATGATATTGAATATACTAAAAACTAAACCTATAATAGATGCTTTTCAATAATTTAAAATAATGACAATTTCTCTTGAGGCAATCGAGTTTGAGCCCAAGGGCATCAAATTTAAGAGTTTATCTAATGAACAAGTAGTTCAAGGAACTACATTAGTAAAACGTGGCTTTGCACATATGCAAAAACATGGGGTTATTATGGATGTTACTACTGTAGAACAGGCACAGATCGCAGAAGATGCTGGTGCAGTTGCAGTAATGGTGCTAGATAAATTACCTTATGACGTTAGAAAAGCGGGAGGAGTGGCTAGAACTGCAAGTATTAAAGTTATTGAAACAATAATGGACGAAATTACGATACCACTGATGGCAAAATGTAGGATTGGTCATATATCAGAAGCGAAGATACTCGAAGCAATAGGTGTGGATATGATAGACGAGAGCGAAGTTCTTACACCTGCAGATGAAGAAAGCCATATCTGGAAATGGGATTATACCACCCCTTTTGTAAATGGTGCAAAGAATCTGGGCGAGGCACTAAGACGAATAGAAGAAGGAAGTTCTATGATTAGGACTAAAGGCGAACCTGGAACTGGCAATATTGCTGAAGCAGTGAGGCATATTAAACAGGTTAATAATGACATAGGCAAACTTCGCTCTTTTTATATCGACAAGAATGAACAAGAATTAATTAAATTTTCTCGTGAACTCAAAGTTTCCTATTCTCTAATTAAAGAAACTGCTAAACTATCTAGATTGCCCGTAGTGAATTTTGCTGCTGGTGGAATATCAACTCCCGCAGACGCAGCATTAGTTATGAATTTAGGTTGTGACGGAGTTTTCGTTGGTTCTGGTATTTTTAAAGCTGAAGATCCCCAACAAAGGGCGAAGTCCGTAGTACTAGCAACAACATATTATGATGATCCTAAAATAATCATGGAAGCCCAAAAATTAGTAGATGAAAAAAAATCATTAGTAGGTCTAGATACCAAAAGTCTTGAATTACGTATGCAAGAAAGAGGGCCCAGTATTTGAGTAATTTAAAAATAGGCGTATTAGGAATTCAAGGAGATATAGAAGAAAATGTATTATCAACAGAAGAAACATTAAAACATCAAAACTTGAGAGGTACCGTAGAATCAGTTCGTTATTATGAATCTATAGAGGAAATAGATGGCCTAATAATACCAGGTGGTGAAAGTACAGTAATTGGAAATTTATTATCTATTCAAGGCAAAGTCTTTCAAACTATAGAAAAGAGGATCAGCGAAGGTATGCCAGTATTAGGAACTTGTGCTGGTTTGATAATGCTGTCAAAAAGAGCCTATGATAGAATTGTTGGAGAGACAAAACAAAAACTATTTGGAGCATTAGATGTCGTAATTGAGAGAAATGCATTTGGAAGACAACATGAATCTTTCGAAGCTGACCTTGATATCCCGCTTCTAGGAATAGATCCGTTTAAAGGAATTTTCATAAGGGCGCCTATAATAAATAACATAGGAGAGAGTATAACTATTCTAACTAAACTCAACGATAAAATCGTAGGCGTTAAACAAAATAACATCATAGGAACATCTTTTCATCCTGAACTCTCAGCAGACAATAGAATACATGAATTGTTTGTCAAAGATATATTAAAATTTACCAAAAAATAAGTTTTTTCTAATATGCGGGGGGTGGGATTTGAACCCACGAACCTCTAAAGGACGGGATCCCCCATTTTTTGATCTTAAGTCCCGCGTCTCCAAATTTATTATTATTTGGCCGGGCTCTACGACCCCCGCTTATAATGCAAAGTCAGATAACCCTGATATTAAACTTTACAATACATTTCCATAACATTATTCTTAATTAATGAAATTTGACAGTTATGGAAATGGTACTGCCTTGAATGGAAGAATAAATGGTGTGTCATTTTCCTCGTCATTTTCCTCGTCATTTTCTTCCTTGTTGCTATTATCATTATTATCTCCAAATAATTCATTTATGGAAATATCATCAAAATCCTCTGCCTCGTCTCCTGATCTTTCATTGTCATCACCATCATCTTTGCTATCTCCATTATCATCAAATAATTCCTTTAAAGAAGTATCTTCAAAATTCTCTGCCTCGTCTCCTGATCTTTCATTGTCATCACCACCACCATCATCATCTTTGCTATCTCCATTATCGTCTGATCTTTCATTGTCATCACCACCATCTTTGCTATCTTGTTTTCCTAATACAACATGATTATAAAATGAAATATCAATACTTAAAAGTAGTAAAATACTCAGTAAAAATGAAAGGTATATTTCTTTTCTAAGCAACTATAGTGTCATTAATCATATTATTTTAAATTATATTAGCTTTAAGTAACGTATTACTAGTTAATAATACTAATATTTCTAATAGAAATTATTTCTATATGAAAATTTAATTACATTATATATAAAAATTTATTAATCTAAATAGTTGCAGAATTATTACCTTAGCCTATTCGTTTCATTTTCGAACCGCACTTAGGACACATCATATTATCATGCTTAGTTCCACATGCCATACAATAATAATTAACTTTATTAGAATTAAACATAGAATAGTTATCTGCTCCTAATTTTCTCATTTCCTTCCTTCTTATATAAAAACTTAAAAATAATACTATTGGGATTATTACGATTATCGAATAAGGAAATGGAATTATAAAAGAAATTATAATGCTAATCGCAAAATATATTGATATCCATTTTAATTGCTGTAAAATAAAATTTTTATTATCCACTACTTGTTACAATATGCATTTCATATAAATAAATTTGATCCATTTAATTTTCTCTTTAAAAGATAAACTAACAATTAATATAACCAAAAGATTCGTATTATATCTAAATAGCTATAAATGATTGATATAACTTTAGGGCATACTCCTGATGCTGATGATGCTTTTATGTTTTACGGATTAGCTAGTGGCAATGTAGAATCTGATCAATTCCATATACAGCATGTAATCGAAGATATAGAAAAGCTCAATAAACGTGCATTGAATAATGAATTAGATGTAACAGCTGTATCTGTTCATGCATGTGCCTTTCTTAAAGATTACATAATTTTACGAAGTGGAGGAAGTTTTGGAATAAATTATGGTCCGATCGTTTTAGCAAAAGAGATTCTTTCAAAAGATGATTTAATCAATAAGACAATAGCTATACCAGGAAAGATGACTTCTGCATATCTATTATTATCTCTTTTCTTAGGTAGCTTTAAAGAAAAAGAATTACCTTTTCATCTTATACCTCAGGCGATAATAAATGAGGATGTTAGTGCAGGATTAGTAATTCATGAAATTCAAATTGCCTATAATACGTTAAATTTACATAAAATTATTGATTTAGGGTCATGGTGGCATAATTTGACAAACGGTTTGCCAGTACCGCTGGGTATAAATGTTGCAAATAATAAAACATTAACACTAGAACAGATTAAAAGTTTCGACGCATTGTTCAAAAATTCTATAATTTATGGCCTAAATAACATGGAGGAAGCAGTAGATTATGCAATGAAATTTGGAAGAGGTCATTCAAAACATCTTATATCTACATTTGTTAAAATGTATGTAAATGAAACTACTATTGATATGGGGGAAAAGGGAAAAAAATCTATAGAATCAATTTTCCAAATGGCATCTGAAAAAAATCTTGTAACTCCATTCCGATTATATTTTGCCTAATTTAGAGTATATAGAATCAATTTTCCAAATGGCATTTGAAAAAAATCTTAATTTAATGTTGTTGTCAGTTAATATGTAAAGGTAATAAACTGTATGTTGTAGATTATTTAATTCCAATATTGATTCGAATTATCTTTTTAGTATTTTTTCAATATTTCAAAAAATGTACCTCGTTGGACAGGTTCTCTTTTTATCTCTTTAATCAAATTTACAAGCTCTTGTATTGATATGCCACTAGCTTTTCCTGCAGCGCGAAATATTTCTTCTGAAAAAGCTGTACCAACTAAATCATTACCTCCATATGTAAGTGCTACTTGTGCTATTTTTTTACCAAGAGAAACCCAATATACTGATATATTATCTAAAACGTTTCTTAATAACAATCTGGCAATTGCTATTATTCGTAAATCATAGATAGATGGACTCTCTCTAACGATCAGTTTTTTTTTCTCTAGTTCAGTATTCTCAAGACTAAATTTAAGTGGTATAAAAGTATTGAAACCGTGAGTTTTCTTATTAAGCTCTCTTATCTTTATGATATGATCTACAACATGTTCAGGTTTCTCAATATGACCAAAAAGCATGGTAGAATTAGTTTTCAAACCAATTTCATGGGCTTGTCTAGCTGTATCTAGCCATTCCTCTCCAGAGCATTTCCCTCGTACTATGATATTTCTTATATCAGGACTAAAAATTTCTGCTCCTCCTCCAGGAAGTGCATCCAAACCAACGTCTTTTAATCTTAATAAAATCTCTTTAACTGTATTTTTGGTTAATTTTGATATAAAAAAGATTTCAGCCGGAGTTAAAGCCTTAATTTTTACAAATGGGAATTCTTTTTTTATATTCTTTATCATGTTTTCATAGTATTCTAGTCCAAGCTTCGGATGAAATCCTCCAACTATATGTAATTCTGTAGCACCCATCTGTTCTATAGCTATTCTCGCTCTTTCAACGATCTGATTATTAGTTAATGTATAAGCATCATCTTCCTGTCCTTTTCTATAAAAAGCACATAATGAACAACTTGCTGCACAAATATTGGTATAATTTAAATAATATGAGGAAACAAAACTTACCGTATTTCCTTTAGATATTCTTCTGATCTGATCAGCAACAGAACCTAGAATAAATATATTCTCGTTAAATAATTGCAAACCATCTTTGTATGTTAATTCTTCTCCGGATAATACTTTCTCAATAGCTTGAGTAGGTTTTGATACTATACTGTTAATACTATTAGCGATCAAGGTAATTATATCAATTAACAAGTAAATTGATATATATTCTTCTACCTTACAAAAGATATTATTTCTTGTAAAGAATAAATAGAATAATCAATTATAATTTTTAATTGCAAAATAGTATAAGCTATATTGTTTCGAAATCTGAGATTGGAGATATTTTAAATAATGTATTAGAAGGAGAGAGACTTGACTTTCATAATTGTAAGGAATTGCTAAAGTCTGATGATATTTATACAATTGGCTTAGTTGCTAATATTCTCAGAAAAAATCTTTTTGGCAATACAGCCACTTTTATAAATAATATTAT
>DATFCH010000175.1:0-3028 GCA_035253345.1 Nitrososphaeraceae archaeon | reverse complement strand
ATCGTATTTAGATAATAATTCCAAGAGAGCGTTAAAAGAGTTATTATCTGAAATCAAAATAATACATATAAAGATCATTGACATATTATTACCATTTTATGAAATTAATAATAATACTATAATTCAAAATGAGTTTAGAGATAGATGTAAAAATTTTAATGAAGTATTTCAAAAAGATTTAATGCATATAAATAATAGTTGTTACGTTATTAAAAATAAGATAGATTATTTAGCAAATAATCATGGTTGGAAATTAAATAAATATGACAAACTTTTACAGGTTTTTGGAAAAAAAGATGATAATTCCAAAAAAGAAGAACTTTTGAAAGAATTAGAAAAATTGATAAATAATTTCTATGCTAATAATAAAATTTTTAATAAAATAATGCAAAATCTTCAAAAACAGTTAGATAAGGAATTAGGTGATGTAAATTCGGCGTTAGATCGAGGTGATATAACGAGTGCACGAATGAGTTTACAATTATTTTTTGAAGAATCAAAATTTAGTCTAGATAATATTAAGCAATTATTACATTTTTTGAAGCATATAATTGATTATTTATAAAACCTTCTATCCAATATTTTAATTTAATAAATATTGTTATTAATAGCTCATTCTTAGCTCTTATTAGTAGAATATAATCCCTCTGATTTTTTTTTTTTTTTTTTAATTAATAAATTGAAATAGTATAACACTGTTGGAAAAAAGCTTGATTAATGGAAAAGGCAATACCATATTTAAAAGACAGAACTAAATCTTTTGATGATTACTATATTTGGATTAATAACAAGAGAAACTAATCTACAATATGTATAGAATTAGATAAAATTATTTTTATCTAATACAAATTTGAAATATCTTCTATTTAAAATTGTAGGGTATAAAATAGTCTATTCTAACAAGACAATAAAAGATTATTTGATAATCTGTTTCTATTTTAGGATTTTCTAAAGTAACTATTTCCTTATTATGCGATTTGCACATATAGGTAATATGTTTTAATGATTTCAGAATAACTATTTATTTAATCTCCTTGTCATTGTTAAATGATTTATCATATTATGATCTTTTCAATAGGTTCAATTGGTCTTCTAGATTATATGGTCGATTTATTTATAAATAACAATAATCTAATTTTATGAAAAATTGGTTAGTTTATTCAGTTATTTTCAAAAATTATATTATAGAGAGTTTTTGTTTCTCTATTTATTCTTTAAGGTTACTACAGTCTCTGTTATTAGTCAAAAAAGCAAGCTTAGAATTAAGGTCATCTAATTTCAAAGTTAAAGATTTTTCAAGTATGAGATTAGGTAGAAAGTTTTGTTTGGTTTCATTCAATTGTTTTTCAATATTAAGTTTTTCATTTTGTAGTTTTGTGAATATTCCACATGTTCCTGAATCAGAATTTTGAGCTAGAATTGGATCAAGATAAAATATTGAAATGAAAAGAACTACAATAATGGATCTTAAGAACACAAGATACTTTTCTTCCATTTTCATAATATTATCATTTTAAAATATATATGCTCACTATTATACAGATCTATGATAATTCTACTATTGTTATTATTTCAATATCAATAACAACCTGATTCATATTATTACTTTGATATGAAAAAATAAAAGGTACTTTTAATAAATAATTTTACAAATGGGAATAGACCTAAAACCAATTTTAACCTCCTGTCCAGTAAAGTCATCTGAATTATCGGATAAAATAATTGCAGTAGACGCATATAATACGATATATCAGTTTTTAGCAACAATTCGGGGTCCTACTGGGGAATCTCTTACAAATAACAAAGGTGAAATAACAAGTCACCTAAGTGGCTTATTTTATAGAAACATTAATTTTTTAATTGATAATATAAAATTGGTATATATTTTTGATGGGCAACCCCATTCATTAAAATTTAAGGAGATATCAAGAAGAAAGGAATTAAAAAAGGAAGCTTTAGAAAAGTATCAACAAGCGTTAGATGAAGGAAGACTGGAAGATGCTAAAAAATATAGTCAAGGTACAGTAATTCTAACAGATAAAATCATAGAACAATCTAAGATAATTTTAAAATTATTAGGAATTCCTATTATTCAAGCACCATCAGAGGGGGAAGCAACCGCATCGATTTTAACTAAAGATGGAACAGCGTATGCCTGCGCAAGCCAAGACTACGATTCTTTACTTTTTGGAACCAAAAGACTAATTCGTAATCTAACGATAAGCGGAAAAAGAAAAATTCCTAATAAAAATAAATATGTAAATATAGAACCAGAAATTATACATCAATCACAGATTTTAGAATCTACAAAATTAACACATGAACAATTAGTAGATACAGGTATATTAATTGGAACAGATTTTAATCCTGGTGGCTTTCCGGGTATAGGTCCTAAAACTGCACTTAAACTAATCAAAGAATATGGCAAACTGGAAAAAATTGTAAAAGTAAAAGACTATTTAAATGATATTCCATATCAACAGATAAGAGATATATTTCTTAATCCAGAAAATCTACCTATAAAAAATATAGAATTTGATAATCCTAATTATAATAAAATTGAAAGTTTTCTCTGTGATACTATGGATTTTTCAAAAGATCGTGTAGAATCATCACTAGAAAGGGTAAAAAAAAGTCAAGAAAAAAGAAGTCAGTCTCTGGAACAATGGTTTTGAGTTACTTGATTTTAAAATTCAGTTTACATCGTTTAATGGAACTTGAAAGTGTATTTGAAATATAAAAAAACGACTAGATTTTATGCATTGTTGAGATGATAAAATATTATCATTTTTACATAAATCATTGATAGATAGAATTTCTCTTATAAAGCAAATCAAAATCTATATTTCATTGTTCATACGGGAATATATTACAAGAGTAGTGAATATTCTTTATTTCCTTCAAATGTTATAATCGTAATATAAAATAATAAAGACAATCACAAGTAAATCCATTATCTTAATTTATTGGGTCCCTCATTTCTTTTCTTCTCTATTTTTTTTTCACTCGATAATCTTTCTAGACTATA
>DATFCH010000174.1:0-2236 GCA_035253345.1 Nitrososphaeraceae archaeon | reverse complement strand
AGATAAAAATCAGAATATAATATTCAAATTAGCTTCTAGAATTATTCAGATTTCAGATTTCAAAATTTGGTTCAGGGATTTGCAGAATATCCAATTTAGATGAAACTGTTATTCAGATTGGTAGCCAACATGTTTGGTTATGGAATGCAACAGAACCAGTTACAGAACTATACTAAGAATCCATATTTCAAGTGAAAGAAATATGTTTGTAGCAGAGATATCATTAGATATCTTGTATCAAAATATGGAAGACATACAGTTTATACAGATGGTGGTAGCTTGTATCCTCCACAAGCATGTAGATTATTATATCTAAAATATTATTTGCATCTCATATAGAGGAAAGCATGATTGAAAGACTAATAGAATAATTCCAAGAAAGGAAAAAATGTTTTGACGACTACTATTACCATTGTATAAAGAATAACAATTGTGATCTAGAACATGTTTACAATTGGACAAGATTTTTTATTTATCTATATAATTCAAAAACAAGAAATAACATCATATTCAAAATTGAAGGTGAAGTAGTCTTAGTTAATAGGACCGCTGATACTAATATCTAACATAAAAAAAATAATAAACAAAAGAGGACAAAAAGAAAGAATCCAAATCATAATATAAAAACAAAAATTTATCTATCTAGATTATTTTATTGATGCTAAAAATTGAATAATCAGAAATAAATCTATTCTAAGATTAGTTGATATTAAAATTAATTTCTAGAAATACTCTGACTTTACAGTTAAAAATACTAAAATACAATTTTCTTAGTCATAAAATTCTAATTAAAAAGAAAGTTAGATTTTGTTTACATATTTTATATTGTTGTAGTATTCATATATCGCTTTACCAGTTCTAATATTTGATGTATGTATAGTGGTTTTTTCACAATTTCTAAATGAAGAGTATTCTTAATTATGTCATCATATGCTGTTACTAGTACCATTTTGATAGTTGGATTTATTTTTACTGTCTCATTTGCCAATTCACATCCCTTCATCGGAGACATTCTATAGTCCAGAATTATAAATTGAAACTCATATGGATATTGACGAATATATTCGAGAAAAGAAAGTGGATCAGTAAATCCTTTTGTGTTATAACCATTCTCTTGAAGTAATTCAGTAAAAAGAGTTACCATATCTTTTTCATCGTCTACTATTGCTACTGACTCAGAAGATAAATCCACAATATTACAAATGTTATTGAATTATAAAGTATTTATTGATGTTTTGAAAACAATTAACACTAGTTCAAGGGATTTCTGGTATTCACTTAATCCTATTTGTTCTTTGACATCTAACTATTGTATATGGTTATTATAGTGATTTATGGCTTTACTTTCTGCTCCATTTGTTGATATTTTGATAGTAGGATTTCTTTTACAAAACAAATTCAAAATAAACTAAATTAATTGTAGTTACGGATTTTCAAGTGGTTCGTTTTCAGGTTTAGGTTCGATGATTTTCTTCTTTTTCCTATTAAATTTTTGCCACAAATCTTTCAGTTGCATATTGATATATAGCACAAGTCTTTTAAAAAACTGTAGGTCTTAATATAGCAAAACTTTGTTTCAAACATATGTCAAAAATCTGAATTTGTCTTTGTATATGTAAGGTGTAAAGCCCTAGAAACTAATTTCCTTGTCGGGAGTGGAATCGTCCATGTTATAGGGTTCTACCAACATGTATGTAGCTTTTATTATTGAAACTTTCTTTCAAAATAGCTTATTAATTAATATTATTAAACATAAAAAAGATGTTCAAGAATTTATTTATTTGTCGCGATCTTTATTGTCATGTTTAAATCCAAATATAAATTCATCTCCAACTCCTCTTAAGGGTTGACCGTTATAGTGTTGGTTTGTCTGTGCATAATCTGAATTTATGCTAATCGTATTGTATTTGTTTATTGTTATTTGTGTATTTGCATTGTCAAATCCTAGAGTTAAGAAATCACTCTTTTCGATTACATCTAATATACTCTTTATAGTAGTTGTACCATCTGGTTGAACTTGAATCGTACCTGCTATTGCAAGTGATTTTAATTCTAACAATACAACTATGGGGTATTCCAGGATTTGTATTGTATATATTATCTGAAATAATGGTATTAAGAGAAAACTAACACTAACTATTCTAACGTCTAAAATCTTCATTATATTTATCAGACTATTATAAGAATAAATATGATAACATAAGTTACCCTAATACTATAAACTCTTTAGTAGTCA
>DATFCH010000173.1:0-2824 GCA_035253345.1 Nitrososphaeraceae archaeon | reverse complement strand
TTAAAGCTTTTTTATTAAATATTTTTAGATCTAAATAGTAATTTATAAAAAATAATGAAATCAATTAAATAGTAAAACTAAATTAATAAATATCGCATATCTTGGATCCAACAAAAATCGTGGAACGTATTATTGAATTTATTCGAAATGAGGTTAGAAGAGCAGATTCTAATGGTGTAGTGTTGGGATTAAGCGGTGGGATTGACTCCTCTGTTGCGTTATATTTAGCTACCAAAAGCTTGGGCAATAATAAAGTACTCGGATTAATCCTTCCAGATAAAACAGTCTCACAACAGACTGATATGGATGATGCTATCGAAATCGCTCAAAAATTAGGGATACAATATTATATTATAGATATTACTGAATTCAAAAAAAAATATATAGAGGTATTACCCATTGAGAGAAAATCTTTAGGTAATCTTATTGCTAGAATTCGAATGAATTTTATTTATTACTATTCAAATATTGAGAATAAACTTGTATTGGGTACATCTGATAAGAGTGAATTGATGATTGGGTATTTTACAAAGTTCGGAGATGGAGCAGCAGATATTCTTCCATTAGCAGATCTTTATAAAACTCAAGTAAGAGAATTAGCCAAATATCTAAATGTGCCAGAAAAAATATTATTAAAAAAAAGCAGCCCTTCGTTGTGGAAGGATCAAACAGCAGAAGTTGAAATTGGGATGAATTATGAAAAAATAGATCTAATTCTAAAATATTTTGACACAAATATAGTAGAAAATATTCACAGAGATTTACTTGGGAAGGAAATACATAAAAATGAATTTCTAATGATAAAAAATCTTGTATCTAAGAACAAACATAAAACAACCTTACCAAAAATTTGCAAAATCTAATTTTTAATTTTAATATACAAATTCAATTCCATAATTAAAATTTTTTTAATCTGTGCTATTAGATATAACCAGATCACTTTTAAGTAGGACAAATATCCTTCATCTCTATGGTCTCAGGCAGAGACATTAGATTAAACAGAATTACAAAAAAAGGTAAAATGGTGTGTATTCCAATGGATCATGGAATAACAAATGGTCCAATCGAAGGTTTAGAAAATACTTCCGATATGATATATAGATGCGAAAAATCTGGGTTGACATCGGTAATTATCAACAAAGGTATATTGAAATCAATGCCTAAAGTCACCAACATTGGAATGATCATGCATTTATCTGCTAGTACCTCTTTGAGTCCCTATCCGAATAAAAAAGTCCTTATGGGTAGTGTTGCGAATGCTATTAGGCTAGGTGCTGATGCTGTTTCCATTCATGTAAATATTGGTGCAAAAGAGGAACCTGAAATGTTGGAAATACTTGGGATGATATCGGATGAATGTGACGAATGGGACGTACCTTTATTAGCAATGATGTATCCAAGGGGAGAAAACATAAAAAATCCTTATGATCCCGAAATTGTCGGTCATGTCACCAGAATAGGTGCGGAAGCAGGTGCCGATATCGTAAAATCTGTTTATACCGGTGATTTAGATTCTTTCAAATCAGTTATAAAATGTTGTCCTGTGCCAGTTGTAATTGCAGGTGGGCCAAAAACTAAGACCGATGCTGATATATTATCTATGTGCTCTGATGCCATAAAAGCAGGTGCTAAAGGTGTTACTTTTGGAAGGAATATTTTTCAACATAGCAAACCATCTTTACTTGTGAAAGCTTTATCGGAATTAATTATCGATGAAAGAGACTACAATGAGGTCATAAAAAATTTTGGAAAAAAAAAGAACTAAAGAATTAATTATCGCTCCTCCTTCTGTAATTCCGAATTTAGAATTATTCTTGCAAGAGTTAAAGGAAATAAATACAATCCTCATCGATCCTAATAAAATAAAAAGGGAAAAAAAATTTAAAATAATATATGAATCTGAACAAGCAGATATTATTATTTGTAAATCGATCGAAGATTTAATCAAAAATAAAATACGAGGCAAACCCTTAGCATATCAAAAAAGAGTTTTATCCAATGCAGATCTTTCAGATATTGAAACGGCAGTTACTAAAGGGGCAAAATATATTATAGTAGATGCTGCCGATTGGAAAATTATCCCATTAGAAAATATAATTGCCAATCTACAAAATACAAATGCATCTATCTATACTACTGCTAAAAATTCTGAAGAAGTAAAAACCATGTTTACCGTCCTTGAACTAGGAGTAGATGGTGTAATACTATCGACTACAAATATTAAAGAAATAGAAGATTCTAAAAACTATTTAAAAAATAAAAAATATAATATCCAGTCTTGTCAAATTGTGGATGTGAAGGATGTTGGAATCGGTGAGAGAGTATGTGTAGATACTGTTTCCATGCTGGAAACCGGTGAAGGCATGTTAGTCGGGAGTAAATCCAATTTTCTATTTCTTTTGCACAATGAATCTGCTGGGTCATCTTTTACATCTCCTCGTCCTTTTCGAGTAAATGCAGGAGCTGTCTATTGTTATACCATTCTCCCAAATGGTAAAACCAAATATCTATCTGAATTAGAATCAGGAGTTGAAATAATAATTGTTAATAAAGACGGTGAATCAAGAATTGTTTCTGTAGGTAGATCAAAAATAGAAACCAGACCATTAAGATTGATTAGAGCGGTAGCGGAAAATGTTGAAGGAACTGTCATTGTACAAAATGCAGAAACAATTCAGTTAATTCGTGACAATGGCGAATTACTACCAGTTACCTATGTCAAACCTGGTGATAAAATCTTAGGATACTTTAAACAAGCTAGTGGCAGGCATTTTGGAGTAGAGGTACAAGAATATATTCTAGAAAAATAAATGATTTTATAATT
>DATFCH010000172.1:0-2095 GCA_035253345.1 Nitrososphaeraceae archaeon | reverse complement strand
TAAATATTATTAGATAATTTTTAAAATTGTCTAGATACTTGTAAATTTTATATAAATAGTTTAAAATGAATAGTCAAAATAGTCATTAAAATCTACAGGAGATATTTTATTAAATACTTTATATATTCAATGTATAAATTAAATCTATACAAATGTTTAATTTCAGTATTAGAAATCTTAAAAATGAAATATAAGATTGATAAAGAGTCTATATCTTTTAACTTTGGCGGTAATAATCACATTGATATTACCTCTACAATATTCAACGCTAAAATTAGCTAGTGGACAAATGCCTCAAGAATCTCAAATACTGGTATATAATGAAGAGTCAAAACCTCCTTTTTTGGCAGATGGTAAAAATACAATACTCAAACCTAAGGTTGATGTATCAATTATGGGAACTCCAAAAGGTGATAAAGTTAATGGTGGCCTAGGTGATGACACAATTAACGGATTATATGGACGAGATCGATTAACTGGCCTAGAGGGTAATGATAAAATTAATGGTGGAGTTGGTAATGACAAAATTAGCGGACAAGCCGGTAATGACATATTAAAAGGAGAGCAAGGAAATGATATGTTATTTGGTGGAGATGGATATGACCAATTATATGGAGATAGCGGAGATGATATTCTTGACAGTGGTAAAGGATATAATATTTTGGCAGGAGGATCAGGAAGTGATACATTTATCTGTAATCAGTATGATACGGTGTTAGATTTCAATAGTACAGAAGATCAAAAAACAGCCTCATGTAAAGTGCAATCTCCTGAAGTAAAAGCAGTTTCCGATACCAAACCTTCAAATGAACTATTCAATTCTTTAACACCATCAAAAGATTCGCCAGTCTTACCTATTAACGGCAACGATGCTCTTCCAAACTTTGAGCCTATGCTTCGATTTAATCCTAACAGTATGTCTCAAGTTGACTTTCACCAAACAATAATGCCAATACCAGTTAATCATGACGATATGCACGAATCCCAACCCAACTAATTTTTCTTTTTTTAAAAAGTTTAAATTCCCAACGATAATCATAGTAAAAATTTTAAATTTTATATTCGCTAATTAAAATCTAATTTAGATATTCTAATGTACAATAGTTTTAATAAATTAGATGTTTACTGATCAATTTTATGGAATGATCTTCCCATACTCTTTTAATTGTTTCCTACATTTACTACGGTAAGAAACATATGAATAAAAATACAAGATTAAATAATATAATATTTCAACAAAAAAACTTCTATATTTCTTGTTTGTTAATCTTTTCGTTATTATCCATCCTCTCAATAGACATAAATCCGATCGATATTAAGCATAAATATAATAATTTAGTAAATGCATGGGCTAATGAAATTAATGGAACAGAAACCTCAGATAACATTACAGGTACTGCAAATAAGGATATTATCAAAGCATTAAAAGGCAATGATACTATTTCAGGAATTCAAGCAGGAGACGATATCAGTGGTGGAAGTGGAGATGATACAATCTATGGAAACGATGGAAGAGATAGTCTCATGGGAAAATCGGGTAATGATAACATAGATGGAGGAGAGGGAAATGATAGAATTTATGGAGATAAAGGAAATGACATGTTAATCGGAGGTCCAGGAAATGACACTATTACTGGAGGATTAGGGAAAGATGTATTTATTTGTGGAACAGCAACAGACACTATATCTGATTTTAATGTTACCGAAAAAGATACAACGCCAGAGAATGATTGTGAAATTATAAATAATAGCACTACCACTGGAGAAAAAAAGGATGAACTACAAATACAATTACAACAACAACCACAGCAGCAGCAACAACAACCACAGCAGCAGCAACAACAACCACAGCAGCAGCAACAACAACCACAGCAAACAAACATACCAGCTATAACCACAAATTCAGCTCCAATAAATGAAGAAAAAAAACCAGATACCAGACCTTTTCTTGGTATATTTGATAAATTTTCCTAATTTGATTTTAATATAAGATATAGAGATAATTTTTTTTAAATTTTCTTGCAGTAGTTTAAAAAAGTAAAACATTATCATGATACAACAATTGATGCTAAATGGTAAAAGAGTGTTTATAATA
>DATFCH010000171.1:0-3927 GCA_035253345.1 Nitrososphaeraceae archaeon | reverse complement strand
AAAGAATATAAATATATGTATATAATTTAAGTATCTTATTGTAATATATATTAAACTTACTATTATTATTGTTATTATTTAATGATTAATAATAAATAACCAGTTTAGAAAGTTTTATCTAAAAATTTTTCATTTTTATTATTATACTTTCTACAACAATTACTTTTTTATGTCCAAATAAAGTATTAAATACTTTAATTCTGATCTTTATTTATGGATATATCTTATGATTGGCCTGAAATATCCAAATCCAAAAAGGGTGTAAGAACAAGCGATAATGAACCATGTGGAGAAGTTATTTCTGCCCCTAGAGAAGAAATATTTATAGTAGATGGTGCTGTAAATATAAAAAAATATAAAATACCAAAATCAAAAATAAAATTTTATAATGGGTCAGAACTTGTTTTGCAAATACCAACCTACTTAATGAAACTTTATGAATATCAATAAAGTTTGAAATATCATCTATACAATTCTATAATTCAAAAGTCATAGCCTGAACTAAAGACATACCCCCGTATAACAGTTTATAGAAAATAAACAAGCGAGAGTAGTTCAAAATATGCCTATTCTACAAAATCCCTCATTCATTTGTCAAATATTTGATTAAAGTTTTACTATTTTGAAATTTGATTCATACAATATTTCTTTCTTTTACTATTATTTTGAATATGTGTGTATAGATTATTGAAAAACTTGAAAGATATAGGTTCTATTGAATATATTTATTGTAATTAGATATTCTCTCATCCCATTTATTATGATGATACATAAACTCATCATGCCGTCTTTTATAATTCTATGTCTCATAATATAATGTGCTATTGATAAGTAATGAGATATAGTCTCATTAGAATAATTTAAAAGCCCTCAATTTCTTCTGGAACATTCTTCAAAAAAATATTCTGTATAAAGTAACATTTACGTATTTAATAAAAATTATAACTATAAATTAAGACTTTTAAGTAAAACAAATAATCTTGACAGATATTATGGAGAGACTAAATATAGTAGAGAGACATCTTTCACATGATGAAATTAATTTAAATTAATTTTTTTATTTATTACTATTGATGATCTTGTTACTTCTTAAGGCTAGTTTAAACTTACTATTTCTTGGTTTATTCCTTAACCTACCTCCACAACAAGGACAAAACAAACCTTGCCAATTAATAATAAAGATTTGACAAACCTGACAGCGTTTCTGTCCTTCCAGATATCGATTACCAGTGTTAGGTCTCGTTGCTTTATGGCGTAAACACATTCCCTTGCATCGTTGAGACACATCATTTGTTAGAATATGAAGATATAAGTTGATTGGTGTTTGGATCTCTATCTATCATCTGTTTGGGCTTTTAGAACGTACTCTTCTAATGCTTCAAACATTCTAGCGAAGTCCTTAATGAAACTTCAATGATAGATTTGTCTAGAAAGTGATTAAAGTAATAAGAAAAAGTTCTACTTATCTTGACATATTTCAGGAACTGCTACCTTCTTGAATAAATGAGGTGAAATTACTAGACTTTCATCATCAAATTTTAAAAGGGTGATTGTAGATCGGAACTAAATAATAATTTATTAATTGTTTTCTTGTAATGTTCTAAAGATTCCCACACGGCATAATTAATGAATACGGAACTTTTGCCAATACCTTTATGTAATTGTGCAGAAATAAATCCTGGTTGTTTTTTAAAGTTAATAGCATCTTTTCCCCAGTCCTCTAAAAATTGTTCGACTTTATCTGGTTTTACATTGAATTTATTTATTAGAATTACTTGACCGTTTATTCCTTTTTCTTCGATCTGCTCTTTAAATTTTATTCTCTCATCCATTTCAACAAATTTTGCCGTATCTAAAATTTACATATGGCAGACTAAATAAACAACATATGAGTTAAATAATATATTTTTATATTACTGTATATTAGTAATATGGAAGAAAATGAAATTTTACTAAAACATGATTGCTTACACATGTTTTACTGCTATTGCAATGGGATTGTTGGCATCTCAATACAACATTAATGGTCTGTGAGATCGGAGAAAAGACCAACAGGAAAAAATAGTAATATCGAGGTTATTTCTACTGCTTCTACGGTTCATCCAACAATAACAATAATCTAAAATGTAATCCATTGGATCCAAGAGGCTGTAAATAGATTTAGAATATATTAATTAAGGAATAAATCTTACCTTTTTTGATTTTTTGTTTGTTTTGTATCAATATAAATCATCAAATTAAGGAGTCAATGAAGGGAAAAGAGAGAAGTAAACAAAAATTTTTAATTTGTATGTTAAAACATATTCTTCTTCTTTTTACTATCACCATTACCATTTTTTTTCAATGTTATTATCATTTTTGTTATTTCGATATTTTGAATTATTATGGTTATGGTTATTATTTTGCCAATATTTTTTGAAAGATTTCATTATATTTTCTTTATGTGAAAGGCAGTTTGAAAATTTCTTCAGACCATAAAACTCTTTCTATACCTTCTATTTGTTTGATTGCTCCCATAATATCTACCAAGTCTTCACTATTCTCATATACAAATTCGGAAACTATATCAGAATTGCCAACATGAATTGATACTGATAAAATACCATCCATTTCTGATATTTTCTTGGCTGTTTGTCTCAATTGACCATCCCTGAGATATGTATGTAACAATCCTTTGGCAATACCCAACAATTTAAAATTGGGTTGATATTCCACTTTAACCATTCCGGATTGTAATATTCTTCGTGTCCTTCTTTGAATAGTGCTCAAGGGTATCTTTAAAGTCGAAGATATTTCCTTGTTATCCTGTCCAAGAACCAAGAGTGATATAATTCTAAAATCAGTTTTATCTAGGGGATATCCAATATTTTTATTATTATCATTAGAGATTACCTCATCTCGTATTTCCAACCTAATTAAACGCCTTAAATAATTGATACATTATATAATTAGAGAAACATGACATGATATTTAACATTTGCTATCATAAAGATATTGTTTTATGGTGTATCTACAAAATAATAATAAATAATGTAATTTACATAAAATTTGTTGTGTCATCAAAAACGTCATTGAAATCCATCTATAGACACTATTTTAGAAATAACATATTTAAGTATATATTTAATATTTATTAAAAAAAATGAGACAATATCTTATATAATGCTATTACAATATAATAATGCATTATCTAATTAGAATAGTATAATTATTTTAAAAAGAGATAGTATGTGATACAAAATCTAATAATTAAAATAAAAGTTTGGGAACATAGGTAAAAATTATTACATGAAAATTATTATTATTAAATTATATTATTGTATATTTTATTATTTAAGTAAAAAGATTTTTTTGTGATGGTGAAGTTATAAAATAAACTTCTTCAGACCATAAAACTCTATTAACGCCGTCAATCTCTTTTATTTCGCCCATTGTCTCAATCAAATCTTTGCTATCTCTATAAACAAAGAGTGCAACCAAATCAGAGTTACCTACATGTACAGAGACTGACAGCATACCTCTTTTTTCTACTACGGTTTTACCAATACCATCCATCACTCCTTTTTCCAAGTATATGTGTAACAATCCTCTTTTGTATCCTAATTTATCATAATTTAGTTCAATTTTTGTAGAGATTATTTCTTTTTCGAATAACTTTCTTGTTCTTCTTTGTATAGTAGATAAGGGAATACGCAATTTCTTTGAAATTGAAGAATTATCATGGTTTGATATCAAAAGTTCAATTATTTTTTTATCTGTTTCATCGATACTTGGTTGAGATGCATTTTTGTTATTGTTATTGTTATTGTTATAATTATTTAATTTTACCCTAGAGTTTCTTTTACTACTATTCCTATTATTGCTAGGACTAGAACCGTCATTACTTCTTTTATTTATTCTAGGCATATATAATTTGTATTATGTTAA
>DATFCH010000170.1:0-2295 GCA_035253345.1 Nitrososphaeraceae archaeon | reverse complement strand
TTTTTGTATAGTTTTTATTCTATAAATTTGTTAATCTTGATACTATTATATAAAATTAAAATATATTGATATACAGTATCAAAAAATAATAATGTCCGTTTATAATAAACATCTTTATTAACATTCTTAAATAATATATTTATTATCCACAAATATAATATATAACTTTAAATTATCTTCATAAATAGCAATTATTGAAATAAACTTGTGAAAAAGCCACAAACCGGTTGAGTTCATTTAATTCATGATTAATTAGCAGACCTAGAGTGGACAATTCAAAATATCTTGATGAAAAAATAGCAACTTTATTTAAAAAGTTATCTATCTATTTTCTGTAACTACATCTCGAGATAATGAAATAAAAAGTTGATCAGCGATATTTTCTGGACTAGTAGGTTTAGTCCCAAATTCATCAGCACCATAGCTCAATATCTCTTTTTTATCCAACTCATTATCCGCAATAACAAAAACTTTGGTATTTTTATTAATTTTTTTAATACTAGTTATTAGCATCAAGTTTCTATCAGCAGCTATAATACCACTAACTATGATTGCATCAACTTTTCCTTCCATCTCGTTAAATTTTACTAGGCATTCAGTTCCATTTGTGAATTTGAAAGGTTCAAATCCCTTTTCCCATAGTGTACCAGTTAGAACCACGTTTGCATCTTCATTTTCTTGAACAATGAAAACTCTGGGTTTAGCAATTCCCATGATGCTAGTGATATGGATTCACCGCATAAATCCTTACGTTATTCATGCACCATAAAGCTCCTTAAAACAAAAAATAAAATATAATAATATAAAAATATAGTGTTCTAGAAATAGCCTCAACCGCCATCTAACTAACATTATTAACAACGTTCAACATCTTTCCCCAGTAATAGATGAACAAATAGATCCCCACACCTAACCACATATCTTAACGAAATCTTCGATAAAACCCAAAACAAACTATTCCCTCATTCTCCCAGATTCTATACCACAAAACAGATTCCTCACAACTACATTTTTCCAGAAAGAGCCAATATCAGCCTTACACTTTCACCTAAAAGCCTTGGAATGTTAAACACCATTGATTAGCCCGAGACCATACTATACAAGCGAATGATTGATCTATTCTTTATGTAACATGATCGCATTAAAATTCATCTCTATCCTTTAAATTCATTGTAACGCAAAACAATTTGTAAAGTAGTTGCGGGATTATGAAACAATAGCCATATTAGACTCTGATATGGATACACTAGATTTATACACTTATTCTTTACAGGAATTCGGTTATTCCGTTAAAGGATTCGCAGATCCACACTCTTTACTAGAATTTATTCATAGCTATCCGACTCAGATCGGATTTCTAATCATAGAGTATAAAATGAAAAACATGACTGGATGCGAATTATCTAATAGAGTGAATTCTCTTAACCCAAAAATCAAAATGGCCTTCGTTACAGGTTATGACAATATCATCAACAATAAACTTGGACTGGAAATAATCAAGAAGCCAATAAAGTTAACTCAAATGCTGAGGCTCGTAAAAAAATACATGGAATGATCTACAAAAGCTACCTTGATCTTCATAGGGCCTAATTTAATATAAAAAAGAAAACTAAAATTTAAATATTATTTTCGAATATATATATTAAATTGACCAAAGCAATAGCTGTTGTCGACGACGAGGTCGACTTGGTTAATCTATTTGCAGAAGCATTGCAAATAAACGGATACGACGTTTGCACTTTTACCGATCCATTGGAAGCATTAAGCCATATTGAAAACAACCCAAACAAATACTGTTTGATAATTTCAGATTTCAAGATGCCTAATATGAACGGCAACGATCTTTGTTTAAAACTAAAGGAACTAAATCACGATCTTAAAATTATCCTAATGTCTGCGTATGCAGACGTTCAGTATAATGAAGCTTTCCAATTTATAAGAAAACCTATTCCACTAAGTCATTTGTTAGAAATCGTAAAAGAGAACCTAACTTTAAGTCAAATGTCAATACAAAAGATTTAAGATTTTAACTCATCACATCTACCCACATCGATCAACCAAACGCCTATTGATTAGCACCTATACCAGTCACTTTCTCTCGATCCCAAAGATCACCTTAACAATGAACCGTAGGTTCATGAAATAATCGACCTATGTTAAACGTGCATGGCAAACAACAATTAACAAATCATACTCATAAACAAATCTTTTAGCGTACTCTATAACCTTCTATTTCCCAATTTGGGAAAGATATGATGTTTTAATTGACTAAATTATCTCAAATTAAATAATATA
>DATFCH010000169.1:0-2165 GCA_035253345.1 Nitrososphaeraceae archaeon | reverse complement strand
AATTATAATATTAATATATTTTTAAAATATTATAAAACTCATTCTTAATGCATTTTTCAATGAATATTGATATTTCCAAAAATATAATGATCCTTTTCAAAATTAAGTTTGGATATTATTTTATGAACTAATACAAATATATATTATTATAGTAATAATTAGGAAAAGTAAAATTGTATAGGCATAAAATGATTTTCTAAACAAAAAATTTTATTATAAAAGTGATAAAGACCCAATTCTTTAATCTATTTATTCAGACTGCAAGCAATAATTAATTAAAGACATTAAAATCATTTCTGATATAATTGTTCGTGACATATTGCCAAACATACATAATGGTCTTGAGTCTCCAACTCTTTATGTTGTTGATACAATTTACAAGTTTCATTTTATAAAATAATAGATATTACAAATAATATATGCAAAATATTGAATAGAGTTTTAGAAAATGTAATAGTAAAAAGAATATTTATTATTCATAAACGTGCGGATTTTTTGATATTAGATTTAGAACATGATAAAAAAATATAAATCCCAATTGTTATAATAAATTAAGATTTCTATTTAATAGATGAACAACTTTCAAAAAAAGGGAATACTGGTTATACCATCAGATTATTGAAGCAATAACAAAGATTAATTATTCTCTTCTCTACTCCCATATATTTGTCAGGTTTGCTAAATTATAAATATATTGAATAAATCCAAGGAAATATAAAGTAACACAAAGAAGTTAATTTTAAAAATTAAATTAACTATTTTATTTAGGTAGGAGTTTGTAATAATTCGGCCATTTCTTTATACATTTTAAGAAAGTTTAATCCTTTTTCTGTAGTCTTAAAAGTTCTGGCTCCTTCAAAATATTCTAATAGATTATTTTCTATAAGAATAGAAAGATATTCCTTTAACTGATTATAACTAAGATAAGCATTATACATAATTTTTATCTTGGTTGTTTCCTTGTTAGCTGTATCTAGTATCATTGCAGTTATTTCTGTTCTACTTCGATATTTCATATTATTAAATAATTTATTTCATATATTAGTATAGTCGAATCTATCTAGGTAATTTTATTCAGATAAAAATTTCTGCATATTATCTGCATATATGATATTAATAAAATTAATTACAGTTCAATAATATTCAATATAGTCATTATATTATATTTCTCAACTTAAATCAATAATCTTCTATTCTATTATTACTTAGTTGTCTATTGTATATGTAACCGATTTATAATTAGATTTTGTTATATCTAATCCTATTTTAGAATTGTAATTACCTACTTTTATATTCATTCATTACTTGAAACTTTTATAATAGTTATATTAGTGTCTTGTTAAAATAAAAAAATAAGTATTTATATGAATTTCATTCAATTATAAGGTCAATTTCTAATCTACGGTGTACAAATTTCCATTTATTATTTGCATCTTTCTTTAAAACATCATTATAAGTACCGGTTGCGACTACTTCGGGAGTTCTTTTTGCTTCTATAACTATGAGATACGACTGTGCACTAGCGGTATTATTTGGACCATTTTCGATTATAATGTTTGTTGATAGATGTCTTTTACCACTTGCAAATTCGTTAGTAATCTGATCGGCAATATTTTTTAGTTCTGTTTTTCCTTTTGCTTCACCAAAAGGTGTACTCCATACTCCGTCGTCTAACCAAGTGTTTGTCAATTCATCTATATTGTTATTATCAAGAGCGATGTTATGTTTAGCAATTAATTCTTGAATGTTTATTTTCTCAGCAATAGTTATTGTGGAACTTGCTTGATTATTCTTTGAACTACTTTGCTCTTTCTCCACGCTGAGATTTTCTTTTTTTGTAGTAGCAGTAGCTTGTTCCTTTTTCCATCCTTTAGGTAATGTCATACGATTCAATTAATAGGTTTACTCTTTAATTTAAATGCTGTTATCATTAAGGCACATTTACCATTGTAGTAATGATTTAAATGGTCGCAATACATATAATTAGGCATTAATATCTCTATTTATTAAGCAAATATTACATATATTTGGGACTGGGTCATAATTCAGTTAACAAATAATGTATAACATTAACATAGTCAATATTTATGTTCCAAGCATGTATTTGATTCTCCTAGGATCCTCTTTGCTGGTTTTACAGTTATAATAGACAAGTATCTGATACA
>DATFCH010000168.1:0-2132 GCA_035253345.1 Nitrososphaeraceae archaeon | reverse complement strand
AAGTTTATGTGGATCGAATCACCTTAATCTCCATTATAATATTTGACTTTCCTTTTCAATTTTGATCAGGAATATTAAATTATCTTTTTTAAATTGATACTAATTTTCCACTTTTCTTAATATTATATTAATAGAATATATAACACAAATAAATAACATGAAGATAACGCTCCTGAGCTTGCCGGAGTGGCTCAGCTTGGTTAGAGCGTTCGACTCATAATCGAAAGGTCGCGGGCTCGAATCCCGCCTCCGGCATAGAATCCTTGCTTCAAATCACTTCCATCCGAAATTAGAATTAAATTTTCAGAGAATATGAAAACCAAGATGATAATATAATAATTAATATCGAATATATTCATAAAAATTATGAGGTAAACATTTTCTTTCATAACTACTAATAAGAAAAATCGATCGATATTTTTTCGAATGTTTTCAATATAGTTTGTTCCCTTCATTAGTCAATCTTAAAACTGTTAAGATAAGAACATAGGACAACCTATCTTGTATGACAAAATACATTTTTTTATATATTTGAAAAATACAAGATTCATTTTCCAATAGTATCATGTATCTTGACAGAGATTATAACAATAGAGGAATACCGTTTGAATCAATTAGAATATCTTTTACTGCTTGGTTTGCCTCTCTCAGTAGGATTATGACTAGTGATCTTTTCCTCTATAAATGATTTAATATATATGCTATCAATTGATTGGAAAATTAAAGTGTATTCATATACTAAAGAAATAAGTGACTATAAAAATGAAAATAAAGATATTTAGCAACCTATAAAGGTCAAGATTCTAGTTCCAATAGAAGACAGAAAAAGTGCTAAAATTAAGATTATTGCAATGTTAAAGGACAAATCAAATCTGAAATAATTAACAATATTCAAAAATATCGATAAAATTGGAAAAAATACAGTTAGTAAAACATTTGTCTGACAGAAAGAGATATCGGTCCAATACAAGTTGGAGATAGATTCTATGTCTGTGTAATAGAAGATTTAAACTCTCATAAAGAAAGCGAATGTGGGAATAAGTTAATCAAGCATTTTGATAAAGCCAATACGTTAAGAATACGATGAGTCGAAAAAGATAAAATTAAAGTCTGTCATAATGTTATGTTTATTTTATTTTGCAAATAATTATATTTGAACTTGTATGTTAGTTATTTATGATTAAAAGTTAAGTAATACTTTTTTTTGTTCAATATTACTTATAAAGAGGAGAACTTTTAAATTATATATATGGCAAGTCCTGAAAATGAAAATAATATAGAGAATAAAACTAAGAATGTAGGAGAAACACAAAAACAATTAGACCAACAAAAACAACAAATTAATGATTTTAAGGAGAGTATTTCAGATGCTAAAAATAAATTTAATGAGAATATTAGCGAAAATCAACAGAGAACCAAAGAATTCATAGAGAAAAATGTTGATGCTACTAACAAATATCAACAAGATACTATTAATACAGTTCAAACAATTACTAATAATTTTGTAGAATTGCAGAAAAATCTTTTAGATACATATCAGTCACTTATATTCAAATTTTTGGGTGATACCTCTAAATCTTTTGGTCAGAGTGCGACCTCTCCAAAACGATACGCTGACATTTATAACAAAACCAATCAAACTATTACTGATACTACCATCGATACTTCCAACAAAATAAATGAAGTTGTACTAGGTTCTACAGAAACTTTTAACAAATCTATAGAAATAGCACAAAAATATTATAATGATTCTATTCAAAACTTCTTTAATTTCCTTAAAAAAATAGAAAGAACATCTAACCAATAATTTTTTATTTTTTCCTATTTTTAATTCTTTTTATCTTTTGAATTATATTTTAAAAACCAATTATAGATTATCAAATCAAATAATATCTATATGAGAGATCTGTTATAAAAAAACTTTTGAATAAAAAGAATTTAATCTGTTAATATATCTTTAAATATTAGAAAATTAAGTTATATGTGTCTTTGTTACAGATTAATATTACGACTTAATTATAAAAGCATTAATTAGATTTAAATTTGTAACACCATAAACTTAATTAAGTTATTAGTTAAATTTTTACAAACACTTACTACTAATTTTTATATATTCTTAACTAAACAATAAC
>DATFCH010000167.1:0-2300 GCA_035253345.1 Nitrososphaeraceae archaeon | reverse complement strand
TAGATATTTTAATATAATTGCTGAAGTCTCTAAAACTAGTTTAATGAAATATCCAATCAAGAATATCGTATACGAAAAGGTAAAACAGTCTAATACATTGACTGATTCTGAGTTGTCGTCATTATTAAACAAAGACGGAATAGATTTAGATATTTCTGAATTAAATAAAATTTTGTTAGACTTGGAGATTTATGGACTTCTAAAGGTATCATGGATTGCAAAAGATAAGAGAAGGATAGAGTTAGTTAAATAAAACTAGTTATTTTAGTTTTATTTGTTAAATAATAAGATATAGGGCTATATTCTAAAATAAAATAAGGCGTCAAGTGCAACGGCAATAAATACTACTACAAGATAAGGTGCAGTTACTTTGTAAGCCTTCCATGCAAATTCTGGTGTAGGATTTTTAGTCAGCTTATAATGATAAAGGAGCATTAAGGTACCGGATATCGCCGCTATGATAGTATATAAAAGTCCTAATCCAAAAAAATACAATGCTATGGAATAAGGCAGTAATATAGCCGTATTGATAAAAATATAGGTTGCAGTCTTCTCATTACCTATTAGAACTGGTAACATTGGAACCTTGGCATTTGCATATTCTTCTCTTTTTTTGATAGCTAGACACCAAAAGTGCGGAGGCGTCCACATAAAGACTAGCCAACCTACGAGAAATCCTAATAGATCTATAGAGCCAGTTGTTGTGGCCCACCCAGCCATTGATGCCGCACTACCAGCGAATCCACCAATTACGATATTTAAAGAATTTGATCTCTTTAGCCATGCTGTATAAATTATTACATAAAAGAATATTCCCAATGCTATCATAAAGGTAGCTATAGGGTTTAAAGTAAACCAAGCAATAATTACAGCGGCTATACTTAATGATAGTCCATAAATTAGTACACTATTAGCAGATAATTTACCTGAAGGAACGGGTCGATTAGAAGTTCTAGTCATAAATTTATCTATATCTCTATCGTAATAGTGATTTAATGCACTAGAGCCCATAGAGGCAAAAGCACCGGCAAGAATTAAAAATCCTAATTGCCACATAGAAACATCCCAGGGAATAGTTGGTGTTTGGTCAAATCTTGTTGCTCCTAATAATGATGTGACTGCTGTTATTACTAAAACTACTACAATCCTAGGTTTTGAAACTTCAATATATGCTCCGATATTCACTGCAATGAATCTCCAGATTTATTTTACATATGTTGGATTTATTTTATTCGTTAGAATTAACTATTCAAACGGTTCTTTTATCAGAACTTGTTTAATTGGATATTATTTGAAGTAATAGAAAAGATTAAAATAATAGCAAAAATCTTCAATCCATGAAGCATGACCGATTGGGATTTGTTAACTCCGGGGATAGGCCTTACTTCTATAGGAATAGTTGGAGTACTAGTATCTCTTTCTGGAATTGCAAAAACATTTATCGATGGCATGCATGCTGTTTCGCTTTTAACATTCTTAATTGGAATGATATTCTTAAGCACAGGAATTTTTAAAGATGGCTTTCCATCTTCAAAGAAAGCCAAGATCGGTTCTTTTCTAACTTTGGGAATACTAGTTATTGTAGGTTTAATCGGGGCCGTAAGCTCTAGTGGTCAAACAATGACTCTATTTGCTTATATTGGAATAATTATATTGATTTCTGTTCCAGCTACTGCAGTAATTTTTGGAATATACAAGAACAGTCCTAAAGTCAAAATTTTTTTGGCATCATTTGTTGGTGCAGTTATTATTGGTATAGTTGCGATTTCAATTATAGGAATGCAAATTCAAAATCAAGTTGCTACTTCAGCTGAAGAAAATGAACAAGTCGCTCCTGTTTCTACACCTACTTCTAAAATCGATATGAACGATTTATCTAAGGTAAATATTCTTGCAGGTTCTTCCGGACAAGGAAATCCTGATTATGATCCAGAGGACCTAATCGTTAAAGGTTCACAAGGTATTATTTGGATAAACCAAGATAATGTTCCTCATACAGTAACAAGCAAAAAAGATGATGGTAAATCATTTGATTCATCTATAATTATGTCCAATGCCAATTATACACTTTTACTATCAGATCTTAAAGAAAAGGAATATGAATATTTTTGCACTATTCATCCATACATGACAGCTAAATTCACAATTGATTCATAATCTTGTGGATGTTTGAACTAGATAAATCTCAAGTACAATACCAACTATATGTCACGAAAAGATTTGATCATTGTTTTTGAAAAAAATGAAATTTGTTACTTTTTATATTATAATATATTTATTTATTTATAATGGTAAACGAA
>DATFCH010000166.1:0-4192 GCA_035253345.1 Nitrososphaeraceae archaeon | reverse complement strand
AAGAACAATAGGATATCCAAGTAATTTTTTTATTAGATATGAGCAAGAAATAAAAATATAAAAAAAGTATTAAAAAAAAAATTTTTAAAATTAATAATTATTTATCATGATAGACATTTTTTTTACAAGATCCACAAATTTATTTTTATTAGGGCTGGAATTTGTAAATACAATTTCAGTAAAACCAATATCGATATATTTCTGAATTTTTTTGATTCCTTCTTCTTCATTAGTTATTACAAACAAATTATTTTCTAAAGAATCATCACCAATAACTTGCCCATTTTCTTCAATCTCCCGTGGATCATGTACGTCTACATCAAAAAATGCTTTTACCATAGAACCTCGCCAAAATCTTATTGACTCTATTGCTTTTTCTCTATCCTCATCATAAGAACCAATAATAAATAATATCTTTTCAAATTCATCAAAATTTTTTCCAGATTTTGATGTACCTTTTTTTACTGCTGGAAAAAGATCGTTTTTTATTTTTTCTATATCATGTTCATTTGTCACAAATCCGTCTCCTTCCTCCCCGGCGAATTGTGCAGATTGTTTTCCTAATCCAGATATATATAACGGGATTCTAGAAGAAGGTTTTGTGTATAAATTAGAGTCCTTTACCGTATAAAACTCTCCTTTAAAATCAACCCAATCTTCTGTCCATAATTTTTTAATCAATTTTATCGATTCTTTTAAACGTCTAAATCTCTCTCCCGTTGATGGCCAGGTATAGCCTGCGGGGACTTCATTTAAAGCTTCTCATCTTCCTATTCCTAAAAAAACTCTATTTGGAAACATATAAGATAACGTTGCAAATACTTGTGCAACAATTGAAGGATGATATCTCAATATAGGAGCTGTAACTCCTGTTCCTATTACCACTTTTGTGGTCTTTGCTAATGCAGCTCCCATCCACGGCCATGCGGCTCCGCCTGAAGCTCCTGTATTCCACCAAGGCATATAATGGTCACTAGTCCAACAACGTTCTATTCCCTTTTTATCTATATACATTACATCATCTAGTAATTGAGAAGGAGTATTCTGTTCATGTGCAGCTTGGATACTTAGCCTTGTTTTGACAGTCATCATTCATGTCATATCATCATGATTATTCTATTATATTTTTCTGGCAGATCAATCATTGAAAATAGCCAAGCAAGAGAAAAAAAATTATTACTATTTCTAATTGATAAACAAGATTTTTATAATCGATATTTGTATATTTACAAGAAAAAAAGAGAAAATTGATTTCACTGTATTTTTTTTTAATAGTTATTTTTACAATAGGTTTAGGAAATTCTATTATAATATTTGCAGATTCTGATAGTAAAATACTATATTCTAACTGGATACTTATAATAAATTCACTTGTTGCTGCGGGGCTTTCCTTCTATATTCTTTTAAAAAGTAGAAATGAAATCGGAGAGTCTAAGGAAAATATACTTTTAACAATAGGCCTTCTATTCTGGTTTATTGCAAATATCATATGGGCATACTATGAAGTGGTGTTGGACATTGTCTCTCCTGTGCCTTCACTCGCAGATTTTTTCTTGTTATCTGCATATGGATTTTTGATATACAGATTATTAATAATAAGAAAGAAGCTCAAACATAATATTGACAAAAAGATTATGTTACTAATATTATCCATTACTGGAATATTTTTGGCATATATTTTATATTTAACACTGGATCTTGCCGAAACATCCAATTTTAGAGGAATGATGCTCTTCATCGTTACTATAGCATACCCTACTCTAAATTCGATATTGACAGTTCTTGCTATAACAATAATGATAGGTATAAGAAAGAACAAAAGTCATCATCTGGTTCCATGGGTATGTGAGCTAATAGGATTCTTGGCAATCGTTGTTGGAGATAGTTGGTTTGCTATAATAGTGTTGACAACTTTCGTAGAACAACTTTGGATTTCAACCTTGTTGCTCTCTGCCCATTATTTACTAATTGCCGGGGGCCTCATGTGGTATCTACGATATTCTATCAAATGGAAATCAAAAGATCTTGTATTCAAAATAGTTTTTGGGATGAAAAAGAGAAAACCATCTAATAAGATCCTTTTTACATCTATAACAATCATATCTCTTATTGCATTTTCAGGATTTTTCTATATCAATGGATTTCAAAACGATGATAACAATGCAGCTTTAGTAAAAAAGAAACCGATGACAGGATATTCCCATATAATATCATCATCAGCAGATGAAGATGTTAGTGTTAGTGATATTGTCAGTAACGCTGCTGCTGGAAGAGGAGTAAAAAAAGCAGAAAGTGGACAACCTCAAATTCTAAATGAGTTTATAGTAGGAGCTATAATACCATATACTGGTTCTTATGCTTCGATGGGGAAACCAGTAAAAGTAGCACTGGAAAAAGCCGAATACGACGTTAACAAATATTTTGAAAGAATGAATTCCTCTTCAAGGGTAAATCTCATTATGGGAAATTCAAAAACAAATTGGGATGATACTCTTAGTGCAATAAAGGAGCTCTATGCTCGCGGAGCTAAAATCATAGTTGGTCCAGCAACAAGTACTGCAGTTGCTGCAGTTAAAGATTTTGCAAATGAAAACAACATTATTCTTATTAGTTATTCTAGTACTTCTCCAGTACTCTCTATAAAGGGTGACAACCTATTTAGATTCATTCCAGATGATGTCAACCAGGGAAAGGTTATTGCAAAGAGAATGATTGATGATGGAATCAAAGTGGTAATACCCATGTGGAGAGGGGACATTTATGGAAATGAACTTTACAAATCTACAAAATACTATTTCGAAAAATTAGGCGGAAAGATAGAAGAGGGAATAAATTATAAACCCAATACTGGCAAATTTGCAACAAGCTTACATAGAATTAATTTTATCATGTGGAATAAAGATCTAGGAAAGTTAAATGGTATGGTGTCTGAAGCAATAGAAAAATATGGCAGACATGAAGTGGGGGTTTTTATTGTATCTTATGATGAAATTACACCTATTTTGATTCAGGCCTCTAATTATCCTTCCCTCGGCGATGTCAGATGGTATGGCTCCGATAGTATTGCTCAAAATCATCATATTACAAAGAATATAGATTCTGCATTATTCTCAATGCAGACCAATTTTTCCAATCCTTTATATTCTATAAATACAACAACACCGGAAGTTCATGAATTAAGTGAGTTACTTGAACAACAGTTACATTCTGGAGAATCTATAATATATCCTGCAATTGCCTATGATGCCTTCTGGGTTTCTTCTTTAAGTTTGGATAAAAATAGTACAAAAGAACTACATCAAGGGACAAATAATAACAATAATAACAATAATAACGATAACAAGACATTATCATTTAAAGACATTGTACTCAAAACAACGGAGACTTTTAATGATAGCATTTCAGGAAAAATATCACTTAATGAAGCTGGGGACCGAATTGGAGAGAATTATGATTTTTGGACGGTATCTAAAAATCCTCATAAAAGCGGATATTTCTGGCAAACAGACCGTCTTGAACCACCATCACCATCACCATCACCATCCTCAGCATCAAACCATTAGAAAAAATAGATTAGATAATCCTTTACAATTTTTTTCTGTATCTTTCTTTTAGTCAATATAGAAAATTCTTGTAGTTTTTTTGCTTGTTCTACTCCCGTTACCGGTAGCATTTTACTATCAAGTAAACCTATCTGAGATAACATGGAAGCTTGATCCCAATAAATATGCTCATGAGCTATTTTGTTTCCTTTAAATTTCATCACAACAACCACCGGCAGTTCTACATATTTTCCTGTTGGAGGTAACCCAGGGATCATTGCAGGAATTTCTATATCATGAGTAAAACTCATAATAAGTTCATCAACGACTTGATTATTGTCTCTTGTCCTTGAAATGGTTATAAATTTTGTATCCGAAGGCATTTTACCGATGAAAATATTTTTATAAAAATTATAAACTCCATTATAGCCTATTCCACCTGTTAGGACAGGTACATGATGAACATAGGGTTCTGGCACCATTGTTTTCATTGTCTCATCAACATTTTTTTCTTCGAATTCACATTTGACATGTTTATTAAAAACTCTTCCAAGATTGTTTGGATTTTTATTATTAGATTGATCATATTTCTTGTTTTTCTTATTTTGTGCTGCCTTTATCAATAAAAAAATCTTTAATAAATAAATAAA
>DATFCH010000165.1:0-5750 GCA_035253345.1 Nitrososphaeraceae archaeon | reverse complement strand
TTGTATTATTCTTCCAAGTGGATATATAGTCCATGATTTTCTAATTTCTTCTAACCTTTTATGATAGTCATATCATTAGTCTAGACGTCGTTGCAACCTAGCATGAGTATTCGGTAAATGTTGTTATAGGAAGACATTAATTTGTTTGAATAATAAATTTGATTCTATCGCTATAGTGTATTTAGCTTTTTATTACTTGTACTTTAACTACAAATTCATAAATTGTTATAGTATATTATACAATTAAAAAGGTGGAATAATATTTTTTGTAGTTATTTACCAAAATTTATATTTATATTTACAATAATGTTGCTATTAAAAGTTCCAGAAGAGCAACTCTCTTTTCCTCCTTTAAGGTCTTTTACACATACATTAACTATATCACCCTCAGAAACTTTATCCACTTGTTTAATAAAGGTGCTGTCTATAGTAAAAGTGTAATTCCATTTCCAAGAATTTTGAAAAGTATAAGCTGATATCTCCATATTATCTCCAATTTTTGCTCCTTGTATTTGTATTTGGATAACACCATTTTCTTCTGCAAAGACATTAGATGTGTAAAGAAGCGATATAGCTAGAATTGTTATTGTTGTTATTGCAATAACTTTATTTTCATTTTTCATCAGTAATCTATAACAATCAGTTTCAATTTAATTTTTATATTAATAAGATAAATAATACATAAATTTCTAATTAGAGTATGATATGATTATTTTTCAACTTCTCTATTGATATAACAAACCGGAGAAAACTATTAGCCCGTCAGCGCTTGAATTAACACGGTTTTAGTGTTCAACTTTCAATATCGCTATTGTTATAGCAAAGAATTATATGATAATAGTGGACAATTATTAGCATTATATATTATTTCATGTCATAGCAGATCTTATACTCTTTTACTTGATAAAATTAAGGAGTAGTGGTACAATATCCAGATACAGTATAAACAATCTAGAAAAGAAGATTAATGCAAGACGCAAACTGTATGGAATTGGAGAATGAAATGTAATGTATATCTTCAACATATACATATTTTACTCAAAATCATTGGAAGCCATTCATAAGAGAAAATTAGGAGGAAATAGATGAAACAGAAAAAGGTATGGTCCTATCAGAAGTAGAATAGTCCATATATTAGGGTTCTACTATCATATATTTAGCTTTAATTATTAGAATTAGAATTAATTTTTTAGTTTTTAAAATTAACTTTAAGTGAAAAATGCTAAACATAAGATGTAAGAATTCGAAATATTATTTTTTTGTTAAAAAATAGAATCGAGATTGAGATTGAGAGAGTAATAATGTTATTACTTCTAGTTAATTATATTGCTGTTAATTTTTCTGTAATTTTTATCAGATATTAGAAGTACTTAAGTTGTTGTATTGTGAATATTATCTCTAGTTACTTGTTGGAAAGCTTTTACACTATTAGCTCCTATTTTTGATAATTCCTTTATGTTTTCTTTTGTGTGTTGAACAGATGTATTGACAGATTCTAGATTTGCAAATATGGTATTATTTATTACTCTAGTTGCTGCTACTGCGTTATCTGCTAAGATACTAACAAACTTTCCATAGCTTTCAGTCATTTGTCTAGGAGATAAAGTCCAATCAGACCAAAGTTGTAATGAATTTGCTACAATATCTTTTTGTGATTCTACATAATTATCAGTAATTTCTCTAATAGACTGAATAGTATTCTCCTGATAATCATTTACAATTTGAGTATAACGTGGAATTTCTTTTCGTGCTTCATTAGTTGTTTTCTTTATATTATCTCTGGTTTCATCAAATGCTTTATTGACTGCTTGTTGTTGTTCTTGTTGAAATTGTTGTTCAGTTGTTGTTAAGTGACTTTCATTTGATTCTTCTTTTCTATCGTGTTTTTTAGCTGACATATCGATTTACTGATGTACAAATTAGCATATAACTAAGAGTAGATAGTAATGTTTATTCCAAATAATTCGAATTAATAATAGCGTACATTTATGATGTAATTTGTCTGTATTCTTCATAAACTCTAATGCAATATTAACAAAATGGGCATTATTTCTCTCCCAATATTACAACTTTTGCTAATCTATATTCATATTCATTCATTAGATTAGAAATGACAACCTTTAAGATTTTTACTTATAGAAATATAAAGATATATATTGAAAGCTTTAGTGTTGAATAAACAATCATTGATCCTATGTTTTATCATAAGGGAATCATTGTAATATTCTAACTATTAGTAGCCCTCCAATCTGCTACAATTACGTTGATAGCTCCATCGTCTTTAAGAGATTTATTGAACGGATAACGTTCTCTGAATCCAATATAGCCAGAATGGTTATTTCCCCATTCGTTTATTTTGTCATCAACAAGTGGTTGATATATTCCATTTGCATTCTTAAATGGAGGTATTTCAGACATAACATTATGTTCCGTATAATTTTGGGGAAATGGTTCATCTTTGTTTAGACCTAGTAAACCTAACGGATTTTCATTTTCTGTTTTAATATACAAATGTTGAAGTAAATTGTCCTTAGGGTTGTATAGATTATAGAAATTGTCAACTATACTGTCAATGGCAATTCCAAATTGTGTATTTTTTGATGCTGCTCTATTGCTAATTGCTGCTCCTATAAGATGTATAGAGGTAATATTATAAAATACATTATCTTTCCAGGATTTATTGTTATGTAATTCTATCAAGGCACTTTGAACTATTTTTGCGCCTAAAGAATGAGCAATTAGTCTTATTTTGCAGTTTGGACATTTTATTTTAAAGTCCAATAGAAATTTTGCCAGTTTTGGTCCATTCTGATGTGCTATATTTTTAGCAATATCCCAACCTGATGATTTTATTGCAGTATTTGAATCCCAACTGAATCCTAATACTGGAATATCATATCCATTTGCATTCAATGATAATTTAGTTCTGTCTATCTGTTCTTTAGCTGCAATCTGTGTTGTCCATACGCCATGAATATAAATTGCTATTTCATTATTGGGTGAACAAGACTTTCCATTTAATCCAGGAACATCATAAGAATGATAATCTTCCCTATTATGGGATAGGTTTAGTCGGCCGGTCTCAAGATTAAAGTGATTGCGAGTAAATATTATGGGTAATTCCTTATTCAATATATTTGAAACATTAGATAAAAATGGAGAATGACGACCTCTACCTAGTAAATTCTTATAAGCAGACCAATATTTCATAGGTTATAATTTGCAATATTCATTAAATATCTTTAATCCTAATAAACTGTGTTTCCCACTTCTTTTCCTAGCATAACATCTCTTTTAAAGAAAATAGAATTATAAAGACTCATGAGGTGAATGAACATTATCCAGTGACAAATAGATATAGAAATTCTTTAATTTATGTAATTAAAAAAGAATAATAAGTTCTATTAAATATTTTCGATAACTATATCAGCAATTGAAACCTCGGAGGATTAATTCATTCTTCCTGCTGAAGAAAAAATAGAAATAATTCTAGAAAAGATTAATAATGCTAAAAATGATAACAAAAAAGATTTTGTATCTGTAAAAATAAAAGATAATGGAAAAGGAATAGATAATGAAATATTGTCACATCTATTTGAAAATTTGTATCGAAAGCTCAATTTGGAGAACCTGTCTTGGTTTATACATCTCAAATATCGTAGAATCTAATGGTGGAAAGATTTATGGAAAGAATAATGATGTGGTTGGTGCAGAATTTGGATTTACTCTTTCAAAATAATAATTAATTCATATTTGTAATTTGGATTTATATCATTATAATTAATGTTATTAGTCTATATAATTTTTAATCTGAATGATAAAGACATATTCTAGTAGGTATTTATCTATTTTTAGATTTAGATTCATATAGAACTTTTAAATTTTTTATGAAATATAATGCTATTGTTAATTCTTTAAATTAGCATAGCAAACCATTACTTTTTTCCAAAACTAATTCGTTAATTTTATCTTTTAGATGTCTCAATAATATTGGTTTATGTATTACATATTATTCTATATGGGGAATCTTTGCTTTAAGTTGTTCCAAATAAGATGAATCTGCCGTTATCATACAGATGATTACATTATATCTCTATTTTTTAATGCATTAAACATTGCAACTCCATCTAGCTGAGGCATTTTTAAATCAAGAAGTATCAAGTCATATTCATCTTTTTTGAAATAATATAAAGCATCTATGGGATTTGTATAAGAATCTACTTTATAACCATAATTTTCTAAAAATATCGTAAATAAATTATTGATATCATTATTATCATCTATTATTAATATTCTAGTTTTATTTTTATGATTAGACTGATCCAAAGGATTATAAGCTGACATAATGTCTAACTATTTTTTTAAAATTGGTATAGTATATTAGAGATATTTATTATTAATTTTATTGTTTTTTTAATCGAATTGATATTTTAAATAACTTTTAATAGTATTGGCCTATTAAAATAGTATATTTATTCTAGGTATTTATAATTAATTATTTTATTATAAAATGTTTGATTATTTTAATCACATTTTATTTAACTTATTTATTTAATAATTGATGCTTTAAATTCACCGTTTAATATTATAAATGTAAATAAAAAAATATATTCAAATTCATAAGAATTTTAAATTGGTTCTTTGATAATTTTATCGGAACTTGTCTAAGTCTATAGTTATTGTAGATGATGAACAAGATTTAGTCAATCTATTTAGTGAGACTTTAGAGATGTAAGGTTATAATGTTTGTAGTTTTACTAATCCAATTTTGGCATATGACATTATTAAACAAAATTCAATTAAATACTCATTACTAATTGCTGATTATAGAATGTCAGGTATAGATGGTCTATCATTAGCATCAAAAATATTAGAACTTAACAATGAATGAATGTGATTTTAATAAGTGCATATGATGATATAAAATGTAATTATGAATTTCTTCGTAAACCTATACCGATATCCATTCTGAATAATACGATAGTGAAATTTATGGGTAATTCATTTTCTGATAAACAAATTTGAAAAATTTATTATCCAAAAATATGGACAATTTGGTTATCATGACTGCAATGGGAGGGATTGGAGTCAGACTAATCATCACTCTTTAATTTCGTTACAGCACCATTTCTTTAAAAAATCTATTGTAGATTTAGTATCTTGAAAGATTTTTGTTTCTTTCAATATTAGATTATCAAAATCAGATGAAATATCAAGAGGCGTATTGTTGAGTGTGATTATACATTTGATACCAGCCTTGTTGGCTGCTTCTACTCCCAGAGGCGCATTTTCTATTACTACACATTCAGATGGTTTTAGATTCATTTTCTGTAAAGCTTTAACAAATGGTGTAGAATGTGGTTTTCCCTTGTCTATATCATCACCAGAAATTATTACATCAAAATTTTTTAATTCAATCATTTTATCAATAGTTGCTTCTATCTCTTTCTTTGCTGAACCAGTGACAATAGCCTTCAAGCAATCACATTCATTTAGTTCGTTCAAGAGGTCATTTACACCTTCAATAAGTGGAGTTTTCTCAATTTCTTTAAATATTTGTTTTTTTCTTTTACTTATTGTTTCTATTAATTCATTATCTATTTTTTTATTGATATGACTTTTTTTAAAAATTTCCTGTACCAATTCATTGGTTGGCATACCTTCTAATTGATAAACTATTTTTTTATCAATATCATAGTTAGTTTGTTCTTTTATTGCCATTTTTACTGCTTCGGCATGAAATGGCATTG
>DATFCH010000164.1:0-11721 GCA_035253345.1 Nitrososphaeraceae archaeon | reverse complement strand
AAAGTATGTTAGGTATAAATAAAAAAGAATAGAAAACAAGAACGTTTAGCTATATGTTATTTTCATCTTTTGGAATAATACTTTTTCGAGTATCTCCAATAGTTTTTTCTTTTTGTTTATATCCAAGATCCAAATAAAACTTCAGTAATTATTATTAAATTAAATTAAAGTTTTTTCAATATCAATTATCTTGGGTATTTTTAAAGAAATATTTGTTTGTTAACTAGCCCTTGACCTTCTAAAAAGCAGGAGATCAGATACAGAGGCCAGATATATCTAAATAAAATTTTTGAATACTTGTATGATGATTAACATACAAGACCTAAAGGTTGATCACATATATGTATAATGTCTTTTATATGTGAGAAGAAAGTAGATATAAGCAAAGGAAAAACGACAATATCTTCAATTTAAATGCTAATGGTAGAATAAAAGTTAGGTGCTTTGGGATAATTTTTCCTTGTTTGTTGTTAACTATTCCTTTTCATTGGTGATTTCTAACTTTCACTCATCTTTTTGATATTGGTTTTATAATTAGCTAACTTTATAGTAAGAATAATACATTTCGATTCTTCAAATTATGGATTCCTATTAAAAATGATATCTTTAATTATCAATGTTAGATTTGTAGCAATTCTCCTTGATTCGAATATTTCTTTGGCAATTTCTGTTTTTAATGTAGGCTCTGTTAATTTAAGGAAATAGATATAGCTGTGAACGTCTCTATTTTCATCATGTACGGTAATAACATTTGAGAGATATAAAGAACATAACAATAGTTGTTATATATTCATTGTATTTGTACTTTCTTGGATTGAGTTTACGCAATACAACAAAGGCATCAGTAATATTCAGGAATGAGATGAGAAGAGAGTAGTTATGTGTCTGTATGGACGGATCCAGGAATTTGCAGAATATCCAATTTACAAATGCAAAAGAATATCAGCCTTCATAATAGATGAACCTGTTATTCAGATTGGTAATCAACATTTCTGGCTCTGGTTTTGTATTGAACCAATTCATCTTTGTACTTGGAATATACATATCTCCGAGGAGATAAACATGTTTGTTCCTGAAAAATTTATTCAATCTTTAGTCGAGAAATATGGAAAATATACAGTTTACACAGAGTCTTTATGGGATATCTATCCTCAAAGAATTTTATTAGTGTTATCCCTTTGTTTCATTTTTATATTTTTGAAACAATTTATACAGTTTTGGATCAATAACAAAATTACAATACGGATCATCTTTATGATTTTCGTAGTAATCTTTGTGATAATCTTCAGCAACATAAAAATTCGTAAATGGTGTAATTTCTGTAACTATTTGTTTTTTGTAAATATTTTGTTTTTCTAGATCTTTTTTTGATCTCTCTGCAATATCCTTTTGTTTTTCATCATGATAAAATATTGCGGAGCGGTATTGGGTTCCAACATCGTTACCCTGCCTATTGAGAGTTGTAGGATCATGCGTATGCCAGAAAATATCTAAAATTTTTTCAAAAGATATAACTTTTGGATCAAATTTTATTTGAATCGACTCTGCATGTCCTGTCATACCAGTACATACTTGCTCATAAGAGGGATTTTTTAATACTCCTCCTGCATACCCAGGTAGAATAGATTTGACGCCTTTGATTTTTTTGAATATTGCTTCAGAGCACCAGAAACATCCATTTGCAAATGTGGCTATCTCGATTTGATCTTTATCATTCATTTATTTTATTTGGCAACTCCTTCTCCTTTGGAATAAAACGTATAGATACCGAATTTACACATTCTCGTATATTTTTATCAGTCAAACCTTCTCCAAAAAATTCGTGACCTAGATGTGCAGAACAATTGGCGCATTCTATTTCTGTTCTTATTCCGTCTGGATCTGGAACCTGTCTTATTGCATGTGGATAATAATCATCAAAACTTGGCCATCCACAGCCAGAATTAAACTTGCTTTTTGAGGAAAAGAGAGGTATATTACATCTTCTACAAACATATGTTCCTTCTTTGTAAAAATTGTCATATTCACCAGAAAAAGGAGGCTCTGTTGCTTTATTTACAATAACTCTTTCTTCTTCTGGACTTAGTTTATTATAGGTCATAGTATTATAATTCCCTTCGCTGATTTTTGAACGTTATGATTTCAATCATATTTTATCTTGTACGCTCCTTGAATTATGACTCTTGTTTAAACCTTGTAAATAGTAGATATAGCAAAATCTTTAGTTATATTATCATACATTTAACATCTTCTCTGTTATGCAGACTATAATTTCTATATTGTTATGAATCTATTGATAGATCAAAAATATAGAAAATTGCCATAGATAATTATTTTTGAATTCAGCATACCATTATAAAAAATCTAAAGATACGTAACAATATTTTTTAATCTCACAATATTAATATTTAATTTTATAGTGTATTCCCTTATGAATTAGGGAAAAATCAAAGAACATATTTATGAAAGATAATACAAATGAATCGATAAATAAAAACAGAACATAAATTATGTTTTTCAAATAAGAAAATATGTATTATGAAAAATATGGATAGAAAATATTCTGAAAATAACTGCCATAGAAATCTTGTTTTGGATAGATTAAATCTATGAAAGTAGTATAAAACTATTTTAGTAAGTACTTTGATACCAAAAATTTAATTAAATAATTTATCAACTCGTAAATTAATATAAACTTGATTTGGATCGGGTGAGGTAATCTATATATTAATTATTATTATTCTTTATTTTAACTTGAGTATAATATCCATCACTGGTTATCTTCTTGCTTTTCCATTGCGGTAGCAGCTTTTTTAGTATTTTCCAAATATGCGACTGTCATTGCTAAATTGCCAAAACCCCAGGAATTCAATGTTTCAGATGGAACCATTACTATTGTATTCCCTTGAACTTTTATTGATTCAAATAACATATTTGACTGTCGTAATGCATAGGCGGTAGGATTATTGGTATAAACTTTTGATGCTTCATCAAATTTTTTTGCTACGAGAATCTCTGATTCACTATATGTAATTCTAGCATTTTTTTCTCGCTCTGCTTGAGCTTGTTTTGACATCGCTGCTTCTAATTCCTTTGGTATAATTACTTGACGTATTTCAACCCCTGCAACTTCTATTCCCCAATTACTTGCTTCATTAGATATAATTGATCTAATGTGTTGGTTTATTTCTTCTCGTTTAGATAAAATATCTTGAAATAAAGAAGATCCAATATTATTCCTTAATGTTGTTTGTGAAACTTGTTGAATCATCTCATTAAAATTTTCTACATTTAAAATAGCATCATTGGTTCTATCCTCAATTATTTTGTATCTCAAAATCGCATCTATTGTAACAGGAACATTATCTTTTGTTAACATTCTTTCTGCTTTGAATTCCCTTACTCTTTCTCTTATATCAATAACCAATACGTTGTCTACTATTGGAATTCTATAATTAATTCCAGGACCTATTCGTTTATGATATTTTCCAAGTCGTAAGATAATTGATCTTTCAAATTGCTTTATTATATAAATAAAAGAAAAAAAAATTAATATTAATCCAGTTAATAAAACCAAAACTACAAGCGCATCATTCATAAAATAGAATGTAGTTCCAAATCCAATTACTAGTATTGATACTCCTAAAATAAATAAGATTCCAGAGCCTCTCTTGCTTATAACCGTATCATCTGGGCTAAGCATAGATTTTGTATTGGACATAATTATTATATGGAGTTACAATGATTTAGAACTTTGCTTTTATTATTTTTTTGATTTGTATTGAACCAGTACATAGTTATTTACTTGAAATATGTATTTCAGAAGAAATAAACATACTTGTAGCAGAATATATTGAAGTTGAAACACTATTTATATTCTTCAATAGATAACAGTCTAATGGAACGAGTCAATCAATATTTCAGATAGAATTGAATCGTTTGATAATTATTATTACATGTATGCAGAATAAATGTAATCTATTTCAAGAATAACTGATATAATTCTTTATTTCTATCTATAAGGATACTACAATAAACAATAATGATTTTGAATTTAAGATGTGAATATTATCTAAAGTTAACAGAGCCTGTTTTTGAATAGTCTTTGACGTAAATTCTTATTCAGTAAGATATATCTATAGTAAATATATTCTATATTAATTTAAAAATATATACATTAAGAATATTTTAGTATAATAGAATTTTAAATTCAATAATGTTGTTAATATAATAAATAAAGTAATTTATTTTTTATTGTACTCTGTTTTAAATAATTATTTTTATAATACAAATTTAAGCAACCCATTACAATAATTACAAAAAAAAACAAATGATCTTTTGGGGCGATTTCACATTATCAATTATTTCAAAACTAGCATTATAAAATGTATATCTATATTTCCTTTAGATATCCTGCGTTCTTGTATAATATTCTTATGCATTCGGTATATGTCCTATATCTGAATTTTATTTCTTTAACAGGAATATCTTCGGTTAAAAGTTCTTTTGATGTATCAATAGCATATTTTTTAGCAATATCCTGCAGAATTGTATTTACAGTTGAATTTTGATATGATTCAACTATCAGATTTGGCACATTATTCTAAGTACTCTATAGTATATAATTAGTATATCTAGTTTTGTATAAATGACAAAAATTTATATTATTTTCTACGATCAGTAAATTTTACTATCTTGGCTTTATTTTTTGTCTATTGTATTACCCGTTTACTAGTTAGTATCGATAGTATAATCTGGAATTATGGTGACTGTAGAATTATTTACAGGATAGGATTAAATCACATTTAATATAGATAAAATACAAGCCCAATAAAAATACTCAATATTTTTCTTGAATTCCGTAATGTCCTTTTGAAAATATTGTTTAGTGTATATGTTAGAATATTTATTAATAGTATAACATTAAAAAAATAAACACACCAGAAATGAAGAAACTTGAGAATAAATTAAACTCTTAATTATACTATTTTTTTCTATTGTATTAATGAAATGTACAACAAAATGGATTCCCCAACCTATAATAATAATCAAAATAACAACAATCAAAACTTTTTGTAATATTGATATTTTTTTGCTCTTGTCATTCGAAAAATTCATTTCTTTATAAAGTAAAATATTTAGCTATTAGTTTTAGCGAGTATCATTTTAATGCCCACCATCTTACATTTCTAATCATATGATAATCGTTCCGACAGTAAATCTTTGGATATTTTCTCTGATAATAATAAAATTTATCATTATATTACGTTGAAATATTGTTTAATATTTGTTTTTTCTTTGGATACCAATTCTTCTGGAATAAGTCGGGATCGTACATTTTATAGGACATCCAATATCCAATTACTGCGATTTTAAATATGTAATAAATATAGTTATTCTATGAGTCATTTCCTATCCTCTTTGTCGTCGTCGTCGTCGTCAAGCCAGCATTCTTTACATATCGTGTTACCATTCTTATTGGTAAATTCATTTCTTTGTTTTTCAGATTTGCCACATTTCGAACAAAATACCGATGAACTCATTTTTTTTCATTATTTTTATTATTGATGAATGTTGTTAATCCTTCTTTATTGCATTTTGGACAATTCCAATTTATTCTAAAATATTTATCGGAAATATCTATATTTGTCAATTCGACTTCATTACTTGGAAACTTGTGACTACAACTAAGACATTCTAGTATTGCCATTTCCTATTATTCTCCTCATGCGCATTCAACAATAGTCTTAACTAATTTTATACCTTTTAAATTTTTATTATTAAACTGGATTTTAGGGAAAGTACTTATCACCATGTTTTTCACTTTGGCAATTCTAACATAATATGCATTTTTAGTCAAAATATAAGCTTTCATAGGGACGGATTAGTATATATCCTTAATCATAGGAATAAACAAGAAATAAATTCTATTCAAGAGCATCTATCCGATTAATTAGAATTTATATTCTCAAAATTTATGTACGATTCTTTAATGCTATGTTTTATGTACTCTTCATTCTTAATTTTCTTACCTATTTAATTAAGATCATTATCAAACCTAATTAACTAATCATTTCATAAAAATCGTATATAGCAATGAAATCTGATTAATTCTAACATAAAATTTCCATTAGCTAATATTCACATATCAGTAAGGACTGGATTCAAATGTGGTCCTTAATTACTTTTGCTTATTTAAGTTGCAACCGCATTTACTATCCTGCCTATTTCCAAATTACTTAAGAGTTTGAATAGAATTGGTATCTTGCAATAGCACTGATTGCAATTAAATAATAATTTAGATATCGAAATATGTAATCACATAAATAAGTTAACAAAATCAAGATGCAAGATATACCTTATTACTAACTAATATATACAGGTTTTATCGCTTCTGTCTTTTATGGTCATTCTTTTGAAGGAATTTCAGGAGCAGAAATAAGTCGAAACTATTTGAGATATAAATAATTTATTCGGAAAAAAATTGGTGATGTTATATATCTTTAATGATTACATGAAAGAATAATAATTTTTTATTTCTATTTTATATTTAGACAAATATAAGTTACTACTTTATTATTTATACTAATTCTATAGGTAACATAACATGAATTGAAAATTAATTATTCAATCATAATGATGAAAAAGTTAATCACAATGTATGATTTAAAATAAAAAATTCAATATATAATTAAATAGACAAAAGACCAATTAAAGTTTTAAATTATGAAGAATCTTATCAATCGAGGCTAGCACAACTATAAAGTCAGGTACAACTAACACAAATAACAATAACGAATCTATTATTAACACTGTTCAATGATTTTTAAATATTACCACGCTATATGTTATCAAACATACCAAGTACACCAAAGCCGTCATAGTCTCCTCTATTGTTATGGTTTATCCTTAGAGGACTATGACTTTAAGACTTAAATTATAAATTGTTTTAACTTATTTATCATTTATGATCTTGATTAAATGTCATTAAATATATTTAGGATTTATCACTTTCTGAATTATCTATTCCTTTGTTATTGTTATTAGACATACGCAATATCAAACTACAGAATATCACATAGGTTTAATAATTAGAAATATTATTTATGCCAAAATGATACTCTATTGATTGTAAATTAAGAAATTAAAGTTCAGAAGATATATGTAATATTCTAGATAACCGTTTTGTTACTTTAGATGAAAGTAGGCTAAGATTCTCTAAATAATATGTATTCTATATCTCAAATTTCTAAATAATAACCAATATTTATTAATTCGAATTACAATATTTTATTTAGGAGATATTAAAATAGACCAAAAATTATTAGAAATACAAAATAATAAAGATAAGCTAAATCAACTAAAAGATTTTAACGAAATATTTGACTTTGTAAAAACTACTGTATCAATCGTTTTTAAAATGAATAGAACAGGACTGAATTTAATTCTACAGGGTATGCCTACTAGTCTAGGTGCTTATCATGTTCTAGGTTCAAATATCATAGTTGCTAATAGATATATATTAGAATATATACAAAATACAAAATCTAAAGAGGAATATAATTCCTATATTTTTGCAGTATTGGCTCATGAGTATTTACATAGTTTAGGAATAACAGATGAAAATAAAGTTAGAAAAATGACTTATAAACTATGTATGGATATTTTTGGAATTGATCATATAACAGCTAAATTTGCAAATAATCCCCTAAATGCATTTCCACAGTTACAATTGCTGGCTAATAATAAATTTGAAAAAAGTTTTATGCAAATTAAAAAATTTGATGACAAAAATATTTCGTATATAGGATAAAAAGAAGGTGATATATGAGAATTCTAATCTATTTTATATTGTTTATATCTAATACGAAAAGAAAATTTAAACCTACAAATATGCTTTATTATAAAGGTAGAGTATATGCACAGTAAAATCAGAGGTAAACAAGAAATAGAACCCGAGGATTTAAAAAAGAAAATAGACAATGATGAAAATATTTTTCTTTTAGATGTCAGAACTCCTCAAGAATACGATGCTTGGAGAATTTCTTATGATAAATATGTAAATCCTAAATTAATACCAGTCGATCGGTTATTTGTAAATGATCCTACTTTGTTGAAAGAAATTCCTAAGGATAAAGAAATTGTTACAGTGTGCGCACATGGAAATAGATCGTTAATGGCTGCTAATATACTAAATCAATTAGGCTATAACGTAAAGAGTGTAAAAGGAGGAATGGCAGGATGGAATAAAGTTTATGATGTTGCAGAAATTCCGGTTCCAAAAGAAGCTCCATTCCAAATATGGCAAATTAGACGAATATCAAAAGGATGCATGGGTTATATTATATCTTCCAAAGAAGACAAACTAGCAACTGTTATAGATCCAAGTCGTGAAATTTATGAAGCTTTTTTAAAAACTGCAAAGGACAATGGACTACAAATAATAAAGTTACTTGATACTCATCAACATGCAGATCATGTCTCAGGAATTGTAAAATTAATCAAAACCATAACAACAACAACAGAACCTAATGCAGAACTAATGTCAGCCTATTTTAGCTCGCTTGAGGATTATGATTCTAGTAATAGTCAACTAAAAAATATATCCTTTGTTAAAGATGGGGATCGCATAGATATAGGCAATAAAGTTACATTAAAAGCAATTTATACACCAGGACATACTAATGGTAGTATGTCTTTTCTACTTGATTATTCTATTAGTAATAATAATATGAATAACGATATAAATGACAATAATCCAACATATTCATATTTATTTACTGGAGATACATTATTTGTTGATGGAGTGGGAAGACCAGATTTAAGAGATCAATCTCTTAAGTTTGCTGAATTACTTTTTGATACTTATCATCAAAAAATACTTCAATTACATGATGATACAAAAATTCTTCCTGCACATTTTAATGGAACGTCAGTTGCTTTGAAACATACTGTTCCAATTTATGAAACAATTGGAGCAATAAAGAAAAAAATAAATCTTCTTTCAATGGACAAGAATGAATTTATTAAGTATATAACAAACACAGTACCACCTAGACCTATGAACTATAAAACTATAGTATCGATAAACAAAAAAATGCTTCCGTATGATGAAATAGAAATGCCAGATTTAGAGGCTGGACCTAACTCCTGTATGATATCTTAATTATCATATAATTTATTAATTTGTTATGAATATTATAGATTGTCAAAGTAAATTTCCTTCGAGAATTTACACAATAAATTTTTATGATTTGAACAGGCTCTAATTACAAATAATTTTGTTAAGGTTTAAATCCTATCAACAATGCAAATTCTAACCATTTCCAATAACAATCTACATCTATAAATCCTATCTTCGATAACCATTCTAATTGAATATTAATTTTAGTTAATCTTTTGGAATGTTCTTCATTTATAGGTGTCCGTCCCATTACTTTTCTAAAATACATGTTTAATTTTTTAGATTCTGTCTTGATATGATCAAGATTACAAAAAATACCATTAGACTTGAGATGAAAAAAAACTTCGGAATAAAGCTCTCTTTTTCTATTAGGTTTCAAATGATGTATTGCAAAACTAGATATAATAGCATCAAATTTTCCTACATTCTTAGGAATAGGGTAAGTTAAATCGTGTTTTATTATATGTACTGTTTTATCATTCAGAAATTCTCTTTTGAGTTCATTAAGCATATGTGGAGAAAAATCTATAGCAACAGATTCTAAAAAGGGAATTTTTCCTTTCAACAATTTTATTAATCTTCCATTTCCTGTTCCTAAATCAAGAATTCTAGTTGGTTTTTTACTAGGAATGAATTCACATAATAAAAATTCTCCTTCAGTTCTATGAGGAATTTTGTTGATTTGATTTAAATAATCCACTACTCTCGAAGATGTTTGCCAGTTACTGTGATCATCTGTTGTTCTATTTCTATTTGATAGTGATTTATTATTGTCTGACAAGTAATACCATTTTTATAGACAAAAAACTGTATAAGTAATTTTCGTAATACTAATTTTAAAATCTTTATTTTAAACAATGAGGCTCTATATGGTATATCGAATTTCTATAAATTAAAATAGTAGATTCTCGTTATATAGAGAATGAGTTGTGAATCACTTATCTTAGGAGCCATAGCAGGTTTAACGTTAATATCAACAGCCTTAGTTTTTCAACTCTTTAACAATAGAAAGAAAGAATTTAAAAATTTAACAGCAGGACTGAGTATAAATAAATAGATAACTCTAATATTATTTTCTAAAACCTATATAATTTAATACGCAAAAAGAAATAATAGATTATGATAAATAAAAAATTTTTGAACTATCATTACAACAATAAGAAACAATTAGGGAATGATGATCTTATTCTCAAATGGCTAGCTTTTCAAAAACAAGAAAATAATAATAATATAAACACTTCTAATACTCCGATTCTAAACAAGTATTATAAAATTGCAATGGATTGTATTAATTTATGTACTCGTCAAATTGAGACTTATCAAAATCTTCCAAAAGTATACGAGGAAATTAGTTATAAAATTGGAATATTAGAAAAGAAATACAGAGATTCAAAGGTAAGATCCGAAAAAGAGATACTATTCTTAAATATAGAAAATTGGAAAACTATCCAAAAAAAATTAAAACCGAAATTAATAGGTCCGTTTAATATAATTCTATATTCTATGTTATTATTTTTTATCATTGCAAGAATATATATTTGAATTAAAGTTAATTATCAGTTATTTATTATCAAATCTGAAATATTATTAGTCGATAATTTTTCTAATAATATTTTGATATCTTTTTGAATGCTTTTTAAAATATAGCGATTCTATTTTTAAACATATTTTATAAAATTTATTAGATTTATAGATGATTTATTTATTGAGACTTAATGTTTATATTTACGTCGAATGGCTATATTTAGTGGAGCGATTACCAACCAAAAATATTGAGCAATATCCAAGTTAACAAATGAAATAATAATGGATATTGTAAATATTATGGGAATAGACATAAGGTTACCCAGATACCTTTTATAAAAAAATGATGTAAATTTTTATCAACTAATCGCTTATTTCCTTGTTGCCTACCCCATATTGTTGCAAGCAAAGAGCTTGTCATAATAACAACCATACAATAGATAATACAAGGAATTTAATATGTTCCATAATTTATTACTAGTGAAGTAGACAGTGATAAAAGAGTTATCAATAATAGAAATAGTAAATTTAGATAGACCATAGAAATATGCGATTCTTTGATATGATTAAAGACTTGATGGTAATATATCCAAAATATAGATATTACAGCAAAACTTATGATATAACTTTCAAACTGTGGATAAAGATCATATAATTTATCTAGTAAGTCATCTTGTATCAATTGAGTCGGTAAGTCTGGTATATCGATGGATAAAGCCATAAGAGTTATTGCAAATGCAAAAACGGCATCACTAAAAGATATTACATGTTCTTTATTAATAATTGGAGTAAATGATCCTGATAACATAGTGAATTCAATTCAAAAATGAGATTATAATAATTTCTTAATTTTTTTATTAATAATTTTAAATTGATATTTTTAAAATTGATTTAAGTAACACTTAAGTTTTATTGTTTGAAATATATAATTATTTATTATTTTTTAATTTTGTAGACTAATTCTATAATATGATTATTGGTGATAGTAATAATAATTCAGTATAATTATTTAT